>CAZVAE010000001.1:0-2222 GCA_964624985.1 uncultured Isosphaeraceae bacterium
TGAATAACACCGCGCAAGATCAAACCCCATATTTTTTGACGGCTGATCACTGTGGTGTCACAAGCAGCAGTGACTCTTCGATTGTTGTCTATTGGAACCATCAAAATTCATATTGCCGCACTCCGGGCAGTAGTGATAGCGGTGGAAATGGTAATGGTACGTTCAATCAGTTTACGTCTGGTTCAACGATGCGTGCAACACGTTCGTATACTGATTTCACGCTAACAGAGTTATCTTCAAATCCAAATGCTGCGTGGGGAATTACGTACTCTGGCTGGTCACGATCAAGTTCGGCTTCTATCGGCGCAGGTATTCACCACCCGGAGGCAGCTGAAAAACGAATTTCATTTCCGGATACAGTAAATGCAAGTAGCGAGTTTTGGGATGTGAACTGGGGAGAAGGTCGAACGGCACCCGGCTCATCAGGTTCACCGTTGTACGATGGAAACCACAGAGTTGTAGGCCAACTTTGTTGTGGTTCATCCTACTGCCCAAATGATTTAAACGATTATTATGGTCGCTCACTCTACCAATCGTGGAATGGTAGTAATTCAAATAGTTTGGGCTCATGGCTTGATCCAGTAGGTTCAAACGCAATGGCAATTGATACCCTCGTTCCTGGAGGCGGTGGCGATCCATCTGGTGCTTGTTGCGTTGGTACAAGTTGTACGTATGGAACTGAGGCTGACTGTGAAGAAACCGGCGGTACATATCAAGGCGATTATGTCTCATGCACAACGTATCCATGTGGCGGCGCACCAGAAGGTGCATGTTGCATTGCTAGCAAATGTTCAGTGATGACAGCATCCGACTGTAGTAACTTCGGAGGTTCATACCAAGGTGATGGTTCATCTTGTACAGCTGACATTTGTGACAATGGAGGTTGCGAAGTTGGTTATTCGCCAGACTGTATGGGAACCTGTTTTGAAGATTCAGTTTATACAGATTGGGTTGGAGATGGTTTTTGTGATGACGGTGCATACGTGCCATCCGATTACGGCTATGGGGGACCTGAAGGTGTTGCGATTTATTTAAATTGCGACACATTTAGCTGTGACGGTGGTGATTGCACTTGTGATGGAGGTAGCACAGGTGCGTGCTGCGTTGGCTCAGATTGCCAAGTCACGAGTGAATCAGATTGTTCCGCGCTTGGTGGAACATATATTGGTGATGGTTCATCATGTTCAAGCAATACTTGTGGTGGTGGCGGTGGTGAATGTCCAGCGGGTGAAATCGAAGATTGCAATGGCAACTGCTGTCCCGAAACATGGGTTGCAGATGGGTACTGTGATGATGGAACGTACGTTTGGAATGGTGTTCCTATCTATCTAAACTGCGCTGAGTTTGATTGTGACGGTGGTGACTGCACAGGTTGTGATGGCGGAGGCGGTACCGGAGCTTGCTGTCAAGATGAGTTCTGCTCAACAATGACTGAAGCAGATTGCCTTGCTGAAGGCGGCACCTATCTCGGCGACAATTCTTCATGCTCAAGCGATCCATGCGGCGGTGGTGGTGAATGCCAAGCTGGCTGGACTGCAGATTGTGAAGGAACATGTTTCCCAGATTACGTATACGAAGAATGGCAAGGTGATGGCTATTGTGATGATGGCTCATACATCCCTTCAGAGTATGGTTGTGATGAATGCCCTGCAGGGGTTGCAATCTATATGAATTGCGATGCGTTTGATTGCGACAATGGCGATTGCGAATGTGATCCAACAGATCCAATGGGTGCGTGCTGCTTCGGTACTGATTGTTTTGAAACAGTCGAATCAGAATGTAACGCAGGTGGCGGTGAATGGCAGGGTGATAACACTGCTTGTAGTCCAAGTACTTGTGATCTGCCTTGCCCTGCCGACGTCGATG
This sequence comes from uncultured Isosphaeraceae bacterium, assembly GCA_964624985.1. Taxonomy (GTDB): domain Bacteria; phylum Planctomycetota; class Phycisphaerae; order Phycisphaerales; family SM1A02. The sequence goes on from CAZVAE010000001.1 coordinate 1,867, forward strand.
GTAGTGGTACGGTTGATGTTGGGGATGTGCTCTATATCGTTGGTGCATGGGGCAGCGATGACCCCGCGGCTGATGTGAATGGTGATGGTATGGTGAGTGTCTCTGACATCCTTGAAGTCGTTAGTGCTTGGGGACCATGTCAATAACATTCGTCTGAATTGACTTCAAAGGGCTCTGCATATTGCAGAGCCCTTTTTTAGCGGGTATTCCGTATGATGTTGAAGCGAGACCGCTTACAATACGGGAATGCAAGTCCTGATTGGAATTCCGGTATATAACGAAGAAAAGCACATTGGCGACATACTCGAAGCGGTCACGATGTTCGGGCACGATGTCTTAGTCGTTGATGATTGTTC
>CAZVAE010000001.1:2232-12997 GCA_964624985.1 uncultured Isosphaeraceae bacterium
ACAGATTCAACGCCATCAATTTTGAAGAAGTTCTACATTCGCACAATCCGCCACGAGGAGAATCATGGCGTAGGACGAACGTTACAAGAGATGTTTCGCTGGTCAGCAAAACACAAGTATGATTGGTTAGTGACATTAGATTCTGACGGACAACACGATCCTGCTGAAATTGCTAATTTTGTAAAGGTCCTCGAAGAAGATTCCGCAGACATTGTTTCAGGCAGTCGTTATCTAGAATCAGTATTAGCGAATGACACCCCCCCAAAAGAACGAGAAACGATTAACAGACAAGTGACTCAAGAACTGAATGCATCACTCGGAATTCAAATCACAGATACGTTCACTGGGTACAAGGCCTACCGTGTTGCTTCTTTACATGCTGTCGACATCGATGTTGACGGATACGCCTTCCCAATTCAGTTTTGGGTTCAAGCAGCGGTTGGGAACTTGCGGATTCAAGAAATTCCGATTCGACTCATCTACAACGACTTGAATCGGAGTTTTGGCGGAGAACTCGATGATCCAGTTATTCGCCTTGATTATTACCGAGCAATTCTATGTCGCGAGTTAACAAAATATAAGTCGCAACTTCCACACGCGATGGAGCATGTTCCTTGTTAACAGATTGCAAGGCAATCGTGTGCGAGCCAGCATTTACGGAGTGGGAAAAAATGTTGTACCACGAAGAGGGTGCAATATTAGGAAAAACACAGCACGAATGGAAAACGGAGAGCAGGATTGAACTTGGTGTATCAACGGATAAACCAATCATCGTTGTTGGACATCAGCCAACGTTTTTTCACCCAGGGATCCTCGCAAAGTTTATAGCAGCAGATCGCCTTGCTAGTGAAGTCAATGGTGAAGTCATCTTTCTTGTTGTCGATCATCATAAAGGTCTTGATGGCACAATAGAAACCCCAAACGGCGACGTTGAATGTACATCGTTGCAATCAGATGTCCCGATGCGCCTACAGCCACGAGTGGACATTGTGCGTTCATATCCACCTTTTACGACTGTATTGCAGGAAGCGATTGGAGAGAACTCGGCAATTCAATATGCGAATGCTATTTCATCGTTATTGTCTTCGTTCGCTCACATTCACCGGATTGTAATGGCAAGTGATCTCGTTCAAACGACATTTGGGAAATCGATCATCAAAGCGATGCGGTCAAGCAATGGCGAGAGTCAAAATGCCTACAACACAGCTGTTAAATCTTTTCCGGATTGTCACATTCGCACTTTAGAAGCAACCGAAGTACCTATTTGGGAAGAGCAAGGAGTAATCTTCCCAAAAGCACTCTTGCTCACACTGCTCTCTCGGCTCGTCTTGTCAGATTTGTTTGTACATGGGTTCGGTGGCATGCAGTATGACAAGGCGATGGAACAATGGTGCAAAACATGGTTGCAATGTATACCAAGTAACAGCGTCATGATGAGCGCAACAATGCGCCTCCCCATTGAGTACCAAAGCGTGACTGATGCAAGGAGGGCATACAATTCTCCTCCTCATGCGAAGAATGTTAAAGCGAACTTTCTAAAAAACATTCAACACGCACCACCCCAATCGGCAGAACGGAAGATTCAATTCCAGATGATGCGACGTTGGTTGAACGAGGTGCAACCACCATTCGACATGCAAAACGTGAAGCAAAGAGAAAAAATTGCACGAAAGCGAGATTGGGCTTTTCCTTTGTTTGAAGAACGCCAGTTAACAGATTTGCGAGTAGAGATCCATTCCCTTTGACTCACCATAAGTTTCTGGGTTCCCTGATGGCACGAAGCGTTTCTTGAGTCGTACCTGAAATGATGACACCATTTTTTTGTTTCTGTTCAACAAGGTGACCATTATCGTGATACGTCGTTTGGTAAGAGACTTCACCATCTCCAAACCGAGTCTCGATGGACCACTGCTGATTTGTCAATGAGCGAATGCGGTCTGTTCGTGTGACAACTCTCTGTACTCCACCATTATTGTCATAGGTCATCCATACGTATGATGAATCTTGGTTATGTTGAGCAAGAAGTGGACCGAGAATCCAATTGAACGCTCTAGGGAGCCATGGATCTTGGGCGCGTGCTTCAAATGGTGTTTGTGTGAGGTCTTTTGAACGATTTTGCTTAATCACTAGAATTTTGGATTTTGGGGCACCAACTTGAGGGCGATTTCGAATCCCAGTTTCTCGTTCGACTGAACTGGCGCCTTCAAGCCACTGGGTTGTACGGTTCGACCAACGTTCTTCTTTTCCATCCCAACTCATCCAATACCGAGCAGCAGTATCGGTGACGACACCCGTGACCTCATTAGGCAGTATTCTCGTTCGAAGGGTGACAATAACCCCATCATCGATGAGCTCATCTTGATTCGTTCTGGGTTCAATATCAGCGATCTTGCCTCCTTCAACTTGAATATGGGCATAACCAATATCTCGAAGCGAACCATTCTCTTCATCTTCCATTTGAATTCGTCGCCATTCTTCAAAACCAAGTATTGGTTGCAATGTTTCTTGATTTAAAGACGTAAGTCGTTGTGTTGCAAGGTCTAAGCCCCTCATCTTCACGTTGAGAAGTTCGACAGGATCCAAGAGGGTAATTGTGCCTAGCGACTCTACGATTCCTTTGCCATCAGCACTCCAGCCAACGTCATTTGTCAATATGTTTGCGACAATAAACTGCTCTCCAGAAGCAGGAATAGCAAAAGTACCTGAAATGACCTGCGTTCCATCACTATTATCTACTTGCTCTAGAATCCACCAACCTTCGACCTGACCTGCCCGCATGGTGTGATTTTCAAGAACCGTCCTTGCAACGTCAGCTTCATCCTCAATTTCACCCCTTGAGAGCAATTCTTTAGGTGTCATCCCATCAGGATTTGCGCCTCGCTCAATGCGTAACATCCAGTTATTACTAGAGTTATCGCTTGTAATCAGGCAATAAGGTGGGGTTGGGCTTGTGCCAGCCACGATTGCCCCATTTGGAAGTTCGATTGAAATCCCAATCGCACCATTTTCATACGGTGAAAGCGTGGATAAAAGGCCCAAAAAAGAAAGGGTGAGAGCAGACATAGTGGGCACTGTAGCATGAGAATCGACGAATGAAAGTCAGGCGAAAGAGGCGAGTTTCAGTTGACAGAGCGTACTTTATGGGGGTAGAATCCCCGATTCACCCCTTTTTAATTCAGGGGTGGTTATACACATGGGTTGCATGTTGCAATTCAGAACAGTTTGAAGATTGGAGAACGGACCTGCGATGCAGATTATTCGAATCAGAATGGAAGCGTACGACCACCAAGCACTTGATGCTTCGGCGAAAGAAATCGTAGATCATGCGAAGCGCACTGGCGCTCGGGTTGCTGGTCCAATTCCGCTTCCAACACGTCGCGAAGTGTACACAGTAAACCGCTCCACTTTTGTGAACAAGAAGTCACGTGAGCAGTTTGAGATTCGAACACATAAAAGAATTATTGATATTTCAGACCCCAACGCACAAACAATTGAAGCCTTAAATCGGCTCGTTGTTCCAGCAGGGGTTTTTGTAAAAATTAAGGCATAACTCTACGAAGTTTTACTTCCAGAAAACAAGAACACTCCGGTCACATCAATAGATCCCTGACCAAAACCCGTAAGCAGAAAGGACCACAACAATGTCAAAAACATTAATCGGCAAAAAAGTTGGCATGTCTCGTTACTTCTTAGAAGATGGAACAAACATTCCTGTCACGATTGTAGAAGTTGGTCCTTGTGTCGTTACGCAGATTAAGACCGAAGAAGCTGAGGGTTATAACGCTGTTCAGATTGGTTTTGAAGATGTGAAGCCCGGCCGTGCAACAATGCCAATCATTGGGCATGATGCGAAGGCAGGGGTAGCGCCAAAACGTTTCCACCGCGAAGTCCGCGTTGAGGAATTGTGTGATGTAAAAGTGGGTGACACCCTTGATACGTCCATGTTTGAAGATGTAAAGTTTGTTGATGTTATTGGAACGAATAAAGGCAAGGGTTTTCAGGGCGGGATGAAACGACATAACTTCAAAGGGTTAGAAGCATCTCACGGTGTAAAGAGAGCTCACCGTCGTCCAGGATCTATTAATGGACACGCAACGAACCTAGGCACGGGGCCAAAATTGAAAAAAGGCAAGCGAATGGCTGGCCACATGGGGAACAAGCAGATTACTTGTCGTAGTTTGCCTGTTATACACATTGATAGCGACCGCAACTTAATGCTCGTTAAGGGAACCGTTCCTGGACCGAATTCAAGCATGGTTGTAGTCAGAGAAGCGAAACGTTTGAATAGGAAGAAAGCAACTGCAGCCAGTGCATAAGTGCATTGGTAGATCATCAAGGCTCATTTGAGAACCAGTTGATCGCGACAAACCGCAACAGTACGCCGAGTCAATCTCTACCGTGCAACCACCGAGCGACCCTCCTTCAGGACACGTTGAACGAAGGCACCTCGACAGCATTGGAGAGCAAGGCAAACAACGACGAAAGTCACAGGTGATTAAAGAAATGATAGAACTTCCCATATATGACAAGAAGGGCAAGCAAGTCGATACCCTCAATATCGATGAAGCAACGCTCGGAGCCGAGGTGCGACCTACGCTGCTAAAGCAGGCGTACGTGATGTTCCATTCCAATCGAAGGCAAGGTTCTGCAAGAACGAAGAGCCGCGGAATGGTCGAGGGCTCAACTCGTAAAATTTATAAACAAAAAGGAACTGGCAACGCTCGAATGGGTCAAGTCCGTTCCAATATTCGTAAAGGCGGCGGTGTAACCTTTGCTAAAAAGCGAACGCACGATAATTTCCGCAAGGATATGCCCAAGAAAATGCGACAGCTTGCAAACCGTAACGCTCTTTTAGCGAAATTGGTTGATGGCGAAGTGAAGTGCATTGTCGATCTTGAATTCAAAGATCCAAAAACAAAAGAATTCAAAGCAATCTTAGATGCGGTTGGAATCGATAGAAGTTGCTTGGTTGCAGTTGATAGCGAAAATCGAAACGCTGCTGTATCTGCTCGAAATATCGAGAACGTAGACACCATCCGAATTGACCAGTTGAATGTCTTTGAACTTTTAAATCACAGGTACCTTGTTGTAGATAAGCTCTCGATGGAAGCATTCCTCGATGGTTCTGCATGGAACAAAGATGAGGAGGCGCCGAAATGGAAGTCACAACAATCATCAAAAAGCCTCTTGTTACCGAGAAAACAACGTTTAACGCGACTGCAAATAACCGGTATGCGTTTGAAGTTGATTCACGGGCAAGTAAAGGTCAAATCAAACGTGCCGTAGAAGATATCTATGGTGTTCGAGTACTCTCAGTTGCAACTCAAGTACGAAAAGGCCGTATGCGACGAAATCGTATGGGTTGGTTCAGAGTCGGCAATGAAAAACGTGCGATTGTCAAACTTCATGAGGAGGATCGCATCGAACTCTTCTAAGAGTGGGCGAAACATACAAATGGCTATTCGAGTATACAAACCAACTACCCCAGGACGTCGAAATGCTTCTGTGAACCTCCACGTAGAAGTGACGAAGAAGACTCCTGAAAAATCATTGCTTGCTCCACTTAAGAAACGTGGTGGGCGGAACAATCAAGGCAAAATTACTGTTCAAGGTCGTGGTGGCGGACACAAACGTCGATATCGAAAGATTGATTTCAGGCGATTGAAAGATGACATGACAGCGACTGTTATTGGCATTGAATACGATCCGAATCGAAGTTGTCACATTGCTTTATTGCAATATGAAGACGGAACGAAGCGGTATATTCTTGCGCCACGAAACTTAACAGATGGCGACACTGTCAAAAGTTCAAATAGTGCGATTGAACCTAAAGCTGGCAATTGCATGCCACTTAAACATATTCCAACTGGATTGACAGTTCACAATATTGAATTTGAACCTGGTAAAGGTGGGGCACTTTGCAGATCAGCAGGTGCTGCTGCACGTCTCAGTAACCGTGAAGGTCGCTGGGCAACAATTGTGTTGCCATCGGGTGAGATCCGTCAAGTTTCCGTGGATTGCCGAGCAACCATCGGCCAGTTAGGGAACACTGATCATCAGAATGTCAAACTTGGTAAAGCTGGACGGAATCGATGGCTTGGCCGAAGACCAAAAGTACGTGGCATGGCGATGAGTCACCATGACCACCCACTTGGAGGTGGTGAAGGTCGTTCAAAAGGTGGACGAACACCCGCGAGCGCCTCAGGCACGAAGTCAAAAGGCGGACGAACGAGACAACGAGGAAAATGGACGGATGCACGAATTCTCCGTCGCCGGAAGAGCAAACGATACGGTCAACTTAAACTCTGACCCTAGGAACACGATATGTCTAGATCACTTAAAAAAGGACCATTTGTCGACGAAAAACTTTATCGAAAAGTTGAGGCAATGGCATCATCATCTCGAAAATCACCCATCAAAACTTGGGCTCGTTCTTGCACAATTGTGCCAGAGTTTGTTGGGTTTACCTTCCTTGTTCATAACGGGCGTCAGTTTAAGGAAGTGCTTTGTACTGAAGACATGGTTGGTCACAAGTTAGGCGAGTTTTCACACACTCGTTTATTCCGTGGTCATACCAATAAGAAGGAAGGAATTAAAGCGTAACGCTGGTAGAGACTTATGACTTATAAAGCAATACACAGATATGCTCGAATTTCTCCTCGGAAGGCTCGCCTTGTCGCAGATTTAATTCGAGGGAAACGAATTGACGATGCTCTCGCTCAACTTGACTTTTCGAAGAAGCGTGCAGCTTGGTATTTTAAATCAGTACTTCAAAGTGCTATCGCAAATGCTGAAGAACAAGATGCAGATGTTTCTGCTCTTTATGTTTCTGAATCACGAGTTGATGAAGGATCAGTCATTAAACGATGGCGACCAAAGGATCGTGGTCGTGCCCACCCAATTCATAAACCTACTAGCCACCTTGTCATCTCTGTTGGAGAGAGAAAATAATGGGACAAAAAGTACATCCATTTGGATATCGTGTCGGAGTAACAGAGGGTCATAAATCCCGTTGGTACGCACCGAAAGCACTCTTTGCAGAGTTACTCGTTGAAGATTATCGCATCCGCGAATTTGTTGACAAGCGACTCAACCGTACTCCACCATTTGCTGCAGTTTCGGACATCTACATTGAACGCACTCGTGAAGAGTTAACGGTCATTGTTAAAACGGCAAGACCAGGTCTTGTCGTTGGGCCAAAGGGAGCTGAGATTGACAAGCTCGTTGCCGATCTACAGGCAATGACAGGTCGTAAAGCTCAAGTCAAGATCATGGAAGTCATGAACCCAGACACAGATGCACGGTTGATCGCTGAAGCAGTCGGCGAACAAATGCGTAAACGTGGGAACTTCCGTCGAATGTTAAAGCAGCGCTGTGAATCAGCAATGCAACATGGTGCAAAGGGAATCAGGATTCAAATTTCAGGTCGTCTTGGCGGTGCTGAAATGGCTCGCAAATTTGTTGTTGTCGAGGGCTCAATTCCTCTATCAACGTTGCAAGCAAATGTTGATTATGCACTTGTTCACGCTGAAACGACATATGGAATTATTGGTGTGAAGGTTTGGATTTATAAAGGTATGTATACAGACGCCGAAGAAGAGCAAGCAGATTCACGAGCCGCAGGTGCACGTGGTCGAGCAAGAGGTCGTCGTTAAGTTGTAGTTTCGTTCGGCTGAGCCGAGCATTGATAGGAGGCGTTTCAAATGCCACGTATGCCAAAACGAGTTAAGTTCCGCAAACAAATGCGCGGGAAGATGAAAGGTAATGCCTGTCGAGGCAACTATGTTGCATTTGGTGAGTATGGCTTGCAGTCACTTGATACGCATTGGGTTTCCGCTCGCCAAATTGAAGCAGGTCGAATTGCCGCACAACACTTCCTTCGTAGACAGGGTAAGGTTGTGATTCGCATTTTTCCGGATAAACCAATTTCGAAGAAGCCATTAGAAACTCGTATGGGTAAAGGTAAGGCGGATACTGATTTTTGGGCTGCACGAGTAAAACCCGGAACAATTTTGTTTGAAATTAGTGGTGTTCCAGAGGACGTTGCGAAACAAGCAATGGCTCGGGTCGCACACAAAATGCCGGTACGTTGCCGGTTTGTAGGAAGACGACTTTCTGTATAACGCAGTGCGTTGACTGAAGAAGGAATAAAGGTATGAAAGCGAAAGCAGTTCACAAACTAGGCGATGAAGAACTCACAATTGAAGTAGACAACCTACGAAAGAAACTCTTTGAACTTAAGACACAAGGTGTAACAGAGAAGATTCAAGATACTTCACAGTACGGCAAGATTCGAAAGGACATTGCTCGATTACTTTCAGAGCAGTCAACACGAAGCAAAGCAGAGAAGGCGTAAGGACACAGTACAATGAGCCATTTAAAAGAAATCAATATTCCAGATAACGCATCGCGAAAAGTTGGTGTTGTGACGTCTGATAAACGTGACAAAAGTTGTAAAGTCGAAATCCAATTTTCCACCAAGCACCCAAAATATGGCAAGTACATTCGGCGCCGAACTCAGATTCAAGCGCATGATGCAAACAATGAAGCCAAATTGGGTGACAAAGTTGAAATCGCTGAATGTCGTCCAATCTCCAAGACAAAATCATGGGTTGTGACCCGCATCGTAGAGAGTGCTGCTGTCTAAGACAGTTCATAAAGGAGCAGTCCAATGATCCAAAAAGAATCAAGATTAGAAGTTGCAGACAACAGCGGAGCCAAAGAAGTGCTAGTGATTAGTGTTCTAGGTGGCTCTACAGCTCGTGGTAAATACACTCGTCGTACGGCTGGTGTAGGTGATCGAGTCGTGTGTGCTGTGAAGAAAGCACTTCCAAATTCTCAAGTTAAGACTGGCGACAAGATTCGCGCAGTTATTGTTCGAACGAAGTATCCAACCCGTCGCAAGGATGGGTCATACGTGCGGTTTGATTCAAACGCATGTGTGTTACTTAATGAAGATTTAAATCCCACGGGCACTCGTATTTTCGGTGCAGTTGCTCGTGAACTTCGCGAAAAGAACTATATGAAAATAGTTTCACTCGCATCGGAGGTGGTGTAATGCCTAGGCATATTAGAAAAGGCGACAAAGTCGTCGTAACAGCTGGTAACGATAAAGGTGCTGTAGGCGAAGTCCTTCGCGTGCTGACAAAAAAAGACCGCGTTGTTGTCAAGGGTGTCAATGTTCGCAACAAGAACATTAAGCCATCACAGGCGAATCCTAATGGTGGTGTGATTAAGCAAGAAATGCCAATCCACCTGAGCAACGTTAGCCCTGAAGTTGAAGGAAAACCAGCTCGAGTTCGGTATGAAACACAGAAGGATGGCGCCAAAGTCCGTATTGGTGTTGTTCGAGACGACAAAGGAAAGAAGGTAGAAAAGGTCATTTGCGAGATTCATTCAGCAGATGCTCGTCCTTCAGGAAAGTAACGTTATGACTGCAACTATAGATAAACCAAGATTAGAAGCACTTTACAACGATGAAGTGAAAGCGGAAGTTCTCAAGCAGTTTAACTTGGGAAATGTGAGCAAAGCGCCCAAACTATCCAAGATTACGATAAACGTTGCGATAGGACGCTATCTTGATAACCAAAAACTGAAGCCAGAAATTCGTGACACTGTTGTTTCAACACTCACAACAATTTCTGGCCAGAAGCCAATTATGTTATTCGCGAAAAAATCTGTAGCGAACTTTAAAGTTCGTGAAGGCGCACCTTCAGCATTTATGGTGACAGTTCGAGGAGAGCATATGTGGCATTTTCTCGATCGATTGATTTCACTTGCAATCCCACGAATCAAAGACTTCCGTGGTTTGAAGGACACTGCATTTGATGCAGCAGGGAACTACTCAATGGGCCTCTCAGAACAAGCAGTTTGGCCTGAAATCAATATGGCAGAAGTGAAATTCACACATGGAATGAATATTAATCTTGTGTTTGAAAACTCGAATCCCGAGTTAAGCAAATTTGTTTTAGAGAAAATCGGCATGCCTTTTGTTCGAGATGAGGAGTAAGGAATACCTATGGCAAGTAAACGCGTATTTGAACAAATGAAACGAGAACCAAAGTTCTCTACTCGTAAACAAAATCGATGCCAAATTACTGGCAGAAGTCGAAGTGTCTACCGTAAGTTCGGCATAAGTCGAATAATGCTTCGTCAACTTGCGTTAGAAGGCAAGGTCCCTGGAATGCGAAAAGCAAGCTGGTAAGTAACGAGAAGAAATGCATGACGTTTTAGTCATGTCTGGAGTAATACACAATGTCACAACAAGATCTAACAGCCGATATGCTCACTCGCGTAAGAAACGCAGTAAGAAATCATGTACCAACAGTTTCTTGTCTTAATAACAAGTTAAACCGCGGAATCGCACAGGTCCTTACAGATGAAGGATTCATTGATGGTTTTGATGTCATCGATGATGGAAGGCAAGGTAGACTTGACGTTCATCTGCGTTACGGAGAACGTGGTGAAAAAGTTATTAATACTATTAAACGTGAATCTAAGCCAGGTTGCCGCGTGTACAGTTGCGTAGAAGATTTACCACGCCCACTTGGAGGTCTTGGGATAGCAATCGTCTCTACAAGTAGTGGAATTTTAAGCGACCGTCGTTGTCGCGAGCAAAATGTTGGTGGAGAGGTTGTTGCCACAGTCGCGTAATGCGAAATGAGGAATAGATTATGTCACGTATAGGAAAACAATCAATTGCAGTCCCAAACGGTGTTGAGGTAAAACTGAATGCTGCAAATCGTTCAATTGATGTCAAAGGTCC
>CAZVAE010000001.1:13011-16217 GCA_964624985.1 uncultured Isosphaeraceae bacterium
AATTTGAGCTTCGATTGGCGAACAGAGGTGGATGTCAATTACGATGAGTCTGCAAAGGAAATCGTCTGTTCGGTCGAAGGTGGAACAGAAGCGCCTCGGCAAAATCGTGCGTTGTGGGGAACAACACGGAGCAGAATTAACAACATGGTTGAAGGCGTTTCGAAGGGCTTCACCAAGAAACTTAAAATTGTTGGTGTTGGTTGGAATGCAAAGGCGCAAGGTCAAACAATCGTCTTAAGTATTGGGTACTGCCATACAGTCGATTTACAAGCACCAGACGGTGTTACGTTTGACGTAGAGAAAGGCACAGAAATTACAATCACTGGAGCTGATAAACAAGCGGTTGGTCAATTTGCTGCCGTCATCCGTTCGAAGCGTGAACCAGAGCCATATAACGGTAAAGGGATTATGTACCACGACGAAATCATTATTCGTAAGGCAGGTAAAGCATTTGGCGTGTAACCCATAGTTATTTGCTTACGAAAGGATAAGAAACGATGAATCGAATCACATCAAGAATTAAACGATATACAAGGCGAAGACGAAGCGTCCGAAAAAACATTTTCGGTAGCCCCGCACGTCCTCGATTAACTGTAACACGAACATGTAAGAACATTTACGCTCAATTGATTGACGACACCTCAGGCAAGACAATCTGCTCTGCTTCAACGATTGAAAAAGAAGGAAAAATTGCAGGTGGAAGCAATTGCAACGCTGCAAAAGAGATTGGAACGCGAATCGCTTCAAAAGCGAAAAAATCGGGCATTGACTCTGTTGTCTTTGATCGAAATGGATATCGATTCCATGGTCGTGTGAAAGCTCTTGCTGATGCGGCACGAGAAGGTGGACTTAAGTTCTAAGGAATAGGATTAGATTAACGATGAATGATCAATACGAAGATAGAGGCGGCATCGACTCAAACACAGTCGGAGTCTATAGAACAGCAGCAACTGTAAAAGGTGGTCGCAGGTTCAGCTTTTCAGCGATGGTGGTTTGTGGCGATAGACAAGGCCGAGTTGGCTTGGGATATGGCAAAGCAAATCAAGTTCCTAACGCTATAGAAAAAGCACAGAAGAAAGCCAAACGCGAGATGAGGGAGTTCCCGCTTACAGGTACAACAATACCACACGAAGTGACAGGCCGATATGGAGCGTGCAGTGTTCGACTTGTTCCTGCATCACCAGGTACAGGAGTTATCGCAGGTGCTGCAGTTCGTGCAGTTCTTGACCTTGTTGGGGTTCAAGATTGTCTCTCGAAAGCATTTGGTTCAACAAATAATAAAAACCTATCAAAAGCTGTTTTAGATGGATTAAAACAACTGCGTAGTCGTGAACAAGTACAAGCATTACGAAAAGTCGAGATCGACAAAACACACACGGAAGAATCGCACGAAGCGACGCCAAGTGTTGTTGTCGAAGAAGTTGCTACTGAAAAAATCAGTGAGGAAGTGGCGAAATAATTGAGCCACCCGATGGAGATTTAAAGTCATGATGATTCATGAGATAACTGAAAAAACTGGAAAGTACAAATCGCGGAAGCGAATTGGACGAGGCCACGGTAGTGGATCTGGTAAGACAAGTGGTCGCGGACATAAGGGTGCTGGCTCACGTTCTGGATATTCAAGGCGACCAGCATTCGAGGGCGGCCAAATGCAATATTTCCGTCGAATCCCTAAACGAGGTTTTACGAATGCAGATTTCCGTACGGTGTATCACATTGTGAATCTAGCAGCGATTGCTGAACGATTTAAAAAAGGTGCAACTGTTGATGCAACGACTCTCGTTGAAGCTGGAATAATCCGTAACTTCAAAAACCCTGTCAAAATTCTTGGCGATGGTGAATTGTCAATAGCAGTTAATGTCACTGCAGATAAGTTTTCAGCATCAGCAGTCCAGAAGATTGAAGCTGCTGGGGGTAGCGTGACAGTGATCGAGAAGAAAAAATGGAAGCGGCAATGGCCTGAAAAAACGAAAACGAAATCTGAGCCCAAAAAAGAAGAGCCAGTAGCAGAAGAAGCGGTTGAAGAGGTTGTTGAAGAACATACCGAAACACCTCCAGCAGAATCTACAGAGGAAGAATAAATCTAGGTCTCGACTTCAATGATACAAGCCATCATAAACATCTTTAGAATTGCAGAACTACGCAACCGAGTGTTCTTCACGTTGACGATGATCGCAATCTATCGTATTGGCTTTTGGATTCCACTAGCTGGTGTAAACCAACAACAGATGGTCGAAGCGGCACAAAAAGCCACAGAAGATGCAAGTGGATGGGGAAAATTCCTCGATTACGCTTCAATCTTTTCAGGTGGTTCGTTTTCTCAATCTACAATTTTCGGGCTCGGCATCATGCCGTACATTACAGCGTCGATTATTTTCCAACTTTTGCAATCAGTAATGCCAAGATTGCAAGAACTGAAAAGAGAGGGTGCATCAGGTCAAGCAAAAATTACCGAGTGGACTAGATACGCAACAGTCGCGATGTGCTTCATTCAGGCAATGATGTGGCTGAAGTTTATCGGTGCACAGGGGCTTATCAGACCTGAGTTTTTAAATCCAGGTGGGATGATTGTCTTCTACCTCGCAGGTGTAACAGCACTTACTGCAGGCAGTGTGTTTCTCATGTGGCTTGGTGAACAGATTGATAAGTATGGTATTGGGAACGGGGTCTCACTCATTCTGACAGCGGGAATTATCGCAAGGATGCCGCAAGCCCTGACGTGGGTTTGGGACAACTTTAGTTCGTCACAGCAAGCATCAGGAAGCACGATTGGTATCTTAGGAGTGCTCTTCCTCATTGGTGCATTCATCTTTGTGGTTGCTGGTGCGATTTTGATTACGGTTGCTCAGCGTCGTATTCCAATTCAACAAGCAAGGCACACAAGAGGAAGAAAAACGTATGGTGGCGCACGGCATTATCTGCCACTGCGGGTCAATCACGCAGGCGTTATGCCGATTATTTTTGCAAGTTCGCTCCTTATTTTCCCTTCAGCCTTCTTTGGCTACTTGCAAACATCCGCATCGGCATCACCAGATACAGCAAGTTGGTGGGTTGCAACCGTAGCGTTCTTGAATCAAAACTTTCAGATGGGGGAGTATCCATACATTATTCTGGAAATCATCCTGATTTATTTCTTTAGTTACTTTTGGACCACAATCGTGTTTAGTCCTGAAGATATGGCAAGGCAGTTACGAGATAATGGTAGT
>CAZVAE010000001.1:16227-41607 GCA_964624985.1 uncultured Isosphaeraceae bacterium
TCCCAGGGCTCAGACCTGGACCTAGAACGGCAGAGTATCTAGAGACTGTAGTTGAACGAATTACATATGTAGGTGCGGGTTTCCTTGCTGTTATCGCAGTAATCCCATCAATCGTGTCAAAAGAAATGCAAATTCCATTCTTCGTTTCAAGTTTCTTGGGCGGAACGGGATTGCTCATTGTCGTAAGTGTTGGGCTTGATCTTATTCAACGAATCGAAGCAAACTTACTCATGCGTAATTACAAAGGTTTTCATGATTCATCAGTGAAAACACGAAGTGGTGGATTATCAAGGAGGCCCAGCGGAGCATAAGCGGTATACGAATGGCTAAAGAAGAAAAAATTACACTCGACGCTGAAGTTGTGGAAGCACTCCCAGATGCAAGATTCAAAGTGAAACTTGAGAATGGACACGTCATCCTCGCGTACATCAGCGGAAAAATGCGACGTTTTTATATTCGCATCCTTCCGGGTGACAAAGTTTCAGTTGAGATTAGCCCGTATGACATGACCAAGGGAAGAATTACCTATAGACACTAATAAGGACCTCAGCGAATAGAGGAGTAAACAATGAAAGTAAAAAGTAGCATCAAAAGAAGAACTAAAGATTGCCAAATCGTCATTCGAAAAGGCAAACGATACGTTATTAATAAAAAGAACCCAAGATTGAAAGCTCGTCAAGGGTAACCCCTAGAGGGAATACCCCTAGAGATTGGAGAACAAATATGCCACGTATTGCAGGTGTAGACATCCCAGATAACAAGAAGGTGCGATATTCGCTCCGATATATCTATGGAATCGGTCCAAAGATTGCAGATGATATTTTAGAAGAATCAAATATCAATCCAGAAACAAAAGCAAAAGATTTAAGTGATGATGAAGTAGGTCGAATTGCTGCGTATCTTGACGCAAATTTAATCGTTGAGGGTACTCTACGAAGACAGGTTCAGCAAAACATTCAACGACTTCGTGATATCCGATCCTATAGGGGTGAACGCCACCGTAAGGGGCTGCCGACGAGAGGACAACGAACCCGTTGCAATGCTAGAACACGTAAAGGACGCAAGAAAACTGTTGCAGGCAAGAAGGGCGTAAAAGGATAATTGATATGTGTAACAACGTGTTACACATCTTCGCGAGGTTCCACTAGAAATAGGTGACAGGAATCGCATGAGCGATCTAAGGAAAAAAAATTATTATGGCTAAGAAAAAAACACGTAAAAATATTGGTAAGGCACTTGTGTATGTAAAAGCTACTTTTAACAACACAATCATCACGATGACTGACCTGAGTGGTGAGACACTCTGTTGGGATTCTGCAGGAACTGTAGGATTCAAGGGTGCACGTAAGGCAACGCCATTTGCAGCAGCACGTGCAGCAGAAAAAGTTGCGGTTAAAGGTCGTCGGATGGGTGTCACTGAAGTGGAAGTACGAGTCAAAGGACCAGGTAGTGGTCGTGACTCTGCAATTACTTCATTGGAACAAAATGGGCTTCAAATCACAGCAGTCGAAGACCATACACCAATCCCACATAACGGTTGCCGTCCTAAGAAACAGCGCCGTGTCTAATTCGTAAATTGTTCGCCCTCAAAGATGGGCGTAGGGTGCTAGCAGTCCCCGACGTTCCGATTTTGAGAAAAGCGATTATTGGCTCTAAGCCACTGCTAAAAGATAGAAGGAACAGAACAATGATGCATGTACGATGGAGAGGATTAGAACTTCCCGCAAGTGTGATTCTCGAAGAAAACTCAGCAACGGAAACATTTGGTCGATTTATCGTTGAACCATTTGAGCGAGGATTCGGCACAACAATTGGAAACAGTCTACGCCGGATTCTACTTAGTACGATTGAAGGATCAGCAATTACTTCGATCCGTGTGAAAGGTGCAGACCATGAATTCTGCACAATTGAAGGTGTTTCACAAGACATGGTTGATATTGTGTTGAACATCAAGGGATTAGTCATAAACGTAGATTCTGATGAGCCTAAAATTCTACGACTTTCAGCTTCAGGCCCTGGTGAAGTGACCGCAGATTTAATTGAAGCCGATAGTTCGGTTACCGTCTTTAACCCAGATCATGTGATAGCAACATTGACTGATTCAATAGATTTTGAGATGGAGTTAACCGTCGAACGCGGAAGAGGGTATGTCCCCGCTGCTGAGCAGTACGCATCGAAAGACGAGCAAGTTATTGGAGAATTGCCAATTGATGCTGTCTTCAGTCCTGTTCAACGCGTTCGATACCGTGTTGAGAATACGCGTGTTGGACAACAAACAAACTTTGACCGACTGATTTTAGATATCTGGACTGACGGAACAGTGAGTCCAGAAATGTGCCTGGTTGAATCTGCGAAGATTCTTCGTAAACACCTGAACGCATTCGTTCAGTTCGATTCACTTGGCAAAGCAGTTGTAAGCCCAGAAGCTGCTGCAGCAGCAGCAGTAGACGAAGAACTCATTCGCAAACTTGAAATGTCAATAGCAGATTTAGATTTAACTGTTCGTTCATCGAACTGTTTAGAGATGGCTAATATCCAAAAGGTCGCCCAACTGGTTTCTTTAAGTGACCGCGAATTACTTGGGTTACGAAGTTTTGGTCGCACATCATTACGAGAGATCAAACGTAAACTCGAGGATCTTGGACTTTCACTTGGTATGCAAATGCCAGTGGGTGTCGATGGATTTGTGGATATTACAGACGCAACAGAAGATCTGGAATATGACACTGTGGAAGAAGATTGCGAAAATGAGATTCCAACTGCTGAAGTTGAAGTTACAGAAATAACCCCCGATGATGAAATGATTGGTTTCACAGAAGGCGAAGAAGAATAAGGGCGAGGAGTCCTCGCTAAGGAGTACTACCATGCGACATCGAATCCATGGAAAACAATTGTGTAGAGATAGCGAGCATCGCACTGCGATGCTTCGCAATCTTGCTGCTGGTTTGTTTGAGCACGGTCAAATCGAAACAACAAAGCCAAAGGCGAAAGCCGTACAGCCGTTTGTTGAGAAGATTATCACGCTTGCCAAAAGAGGTGGCTTTAATGCACGTAAGCGAATTGAACAGTTGATTAACGATCGAAAAATTCATGCATGGGTTGCAGATCCGAATGTTCCTGATTCAGCGAAACATAATGACCACTTTGATTTGCCAAGTGAAAATGATATTGAATTCAATCGATATGGTGAAGTCCGAAAGGCTCCACGTTTAGTGCAGCACATCATGAGCGTTATTGGTCCTAAGTATGCTGATCGAGATGGTGGGTACACTCGAATTGTCAAGATTGGTAAGCGGCGCCTTGGCGACGGTACTGATTTGTGTGTGTTACAACTTGTTGGTGAAGAAGAAGGTCCTCAACTCGGTGGTGGAGATTCAAGGCGTAGAACCCAAAAACAACGCCGAGAAGATTTTGCTGCGAAAGTACTTGCTGGTACAGCCGTTGCTGAAGAAGCAACTGAGGATATCATCGATGAAACAATCGAAGCCGAAGCAAGCGAAGAGGTGACTGAAGTGACAGAAGCTCCAGAATCCACAACTTCAGAAGTTGAGGAAACCCCCGAAGATCCCGAAACCCCCGAAGTTTCTGAAGCAAGAGGGACAACTGAAACGAACAGTGAAGAGCCAACGGAAGAACCTGAAGCGACTGATTCATCTGAATCTACCGAAGAAGATTGATTCGACCAACACCTTCTTAGCACTACGTTTGAAGAAGTCGTCATTTCTTAGATCTCGCGACTTGTGATCGAATTACTCGAATGCATAATTTCGGTACTATGTGTACATGCTTGAAACACTCGATAAACTTCAGCAAGATGCCCTTGGAGAAATCGACTCGATTGAGACTGTTGAACAACTCGAATCATGGCGAATTGCGTATCTGGGTTCAAAAGGGCGGCTTAAAGAAGTCCTGCCGCTGATGCGAGATGTCAGCAGGGAAGAAAAGCCCGAAGCTGGGAAGCGTCTCAATGAAGTGAAAACAGCCCTTGAAGGCGCGTTTGAAAGTCGTAAAAGTGCCCTAGCAACAACAACGACACAAAGGCCACCACTTGATGTTACTGTGCCAGGAAGCGACAGCGTTGCTCAAGGACGCCAACACGTCATCACGAAGACAATCCAAGGTATCACTGAAGTCTTTGGACGGATGGGCTTCTCAATTGCGTATGGTCCCGAGGTTGAAGATGAATATCACAATTTTAATGCACTTAATATTCCAGCAGACCACCCCGCTAGAGATCCAATTGACAATTTCTTTCTAAAAGGTGGTCGGATGCTCAGAAGCCAGACTTCGACTGTCCAAATTCGTGTCATGGAATCAACGCCACCTCCTGTAAAAATTATCGCTGTGGGCAGAGTGTATAGACCCGATACGCATGATGCGACTCATTTCAGCATGTTTCACCAATGTGAAGGTCTCCTCGTTGCTGAGAAAGTATCGATGGTTGATTTAAAAACAACACTATTCCAGTTTGCAAAATCATTTTTTGGTGAGCAAGCAGAAGTCCGCTTTCGACCAAGTTTCTTCCCCTTCACTGAACCATCAGCCGAAGTTGATATGAAGATGAAAATTAAAGGTGAGTGGCAATGGGTCGAAATCGGTGGTTGTGGGCTCGTCGACCCGAACGTTTTTGAACAAGTTGGTTATGACAACGAGCAATGGCAAGGATATGCCTTTGGTTTAGGAATCGAGCGAATCGCGATGTTGAAGTATGGCATTCAGGATATTCGATTGCTTTTTGAAAATGATGCAAGGTTCCTCAGGCAGTTTTGACTGAAAACACCCAATACACAGCTACTTGGCCAACCACTTTTGGATCTGTTTGCATTGTCGTCGGCGGCCTCTCTCTTTTTGGGGGTTGTTTATCCCTCACTGGCATGGCAGAAATTGAACAACTTCACACAGCCATTCCATTTGGGGAAGGTGAGTTGGATTCTTCATTACGCGAGAAACTTGAATTGACTGCTCCATCTGCAGCCCTTGCGACAATCCTATCGTTGACGAATATTTTACTATCCTTATTTTTGGTGTTCGCTGGCATGAGTCTATTGAAACGCACACCAAACTCTAGAAAAGCGTTACTTACGTGGTCCTTCATGTATATACTTTATACTTTCGCTGCAGCATCCATCAATTGGCTACCAAGAATAGACCTCGCTAAAGAAAATAATGAGGTACTTGGTATGTTCTTAGCGCAAATCATGATTTCGATGCCACTCTATCTTGCACTTCCAGTTTTCCTTCTCATCTATTTGAATACGGAACAAGTACGCAACGAAACCTCACTCTGGCGGTAAACTACAGCACATGCAATTCCTAGATGAACTCAAATGGCGAGGGCTACTCCATCAGACCACTGGGGGGGATGAACTTGCTGATCACCTTTCATCTGGAAGTAGAATTGCCTACTGTGGTTTTGATCCCACGAAAGATGCATTAACTATCGGCAACTACATGCCAATCAAAATGCTTCGTCATTGGCAACTCGCAGGGCATACACCCATCGTCTTGATGGGAGGCGGAACTGGATTGATAGGGGATCCTTCTGGCAAAGATGCTGAAAGGCAGCTCCTGACAAAAGAACAAGTCAAAGCAAACATTGAAGGGCAATTGAAAAGTTTTTCAAAAGTTCTTGATTTTGAAGGCGAGAACGCTGCAATCATCGTGAACAATGCAGATTGGTTGTGCGACCTTGGATTTGTAGACGTACTTCGAGATGTCGGGAAACATTTTTCAGTCAATACAATGATTCAAAAGGATTCTGTGAAGGAACGCTTGAACAATAGAGAGCAAGGGATTTCGTACACAGAGTTTAGTTACATGATTTTGCAGGCATATGATTTCTTACATCTGCGACGAGAAATGGATTGTACGATTCAAATCGCGGGTAGCGATCAATATGGGAATATTGTCGCCGGAATAGATTTAATCCGAAGGGACATGGCGGGGATGCCAGAAGAACAATTCAGAGGTGCAGGTATTACGAATCCTCTTGTTACAGCAAGCGATGGGAGCAAGATTGGCAAAACTGAAGATGGTGCGATTTGGCTCGACGCTGATCGAACATCTCCATATGCCTTTCATCAATATTGGTTAAATGTTCCTGATGAAGATGCAGGAACATTCTTGCGATGGTTTACGTTTCTCAACAAGGAGTCAATTGAGGCCATTGAAGCAGAACATTTAGAAGCGCCCCATATGCGAGTTGCGCAGCACGCTCTTGCCGATGCAATGACGACTATTTTCCATGGTGAAGAGAATGTTCAGAAATGCAACGAAGCGGCAAAGGCGCTTTTCGGTGGCGACATTAAATCTCTTGATGCGCAGATGTTAGATGAGGTTTTTGCTGAGGTCCCTGCAGGCGAATTTTCTAAAGGCAGTTTAGGTACAGAATCTGCATCGTTGGTTGAATTATTACCTCAAACGGAGTTATGTAAAAGCAAACGAGAGGCACGAGAGTTTTTGCAAAATGGCTCAGTTGCAGTCAATGGTGAAAAAGTGATTGGCGATTGTGCAGTTGAGCGAATCCTCACAGTTGATGATTTATTGCACGATTCAACTATTCTGTTGCGTCGTGGCAAAAAAGCTTGGTTCGCCAGCCGTTGGTCGTAACAGTTACTATCACGGGTTCTGTAACGCCACAGGTTCTATTTGAAGTGCAATATCGAGGGAAGCAGCATCTTCAGGCGTAGCATGCACTTGTACGCTACTGCCATCGTTTAGCATCGCCAAAAATGCTGTGACTCTCTTGCTCTCTATTCTCTGTTCCATCTCTCTTGATGCAAGCCGGACGATTGCAAAAACAGTGACGTCGCCTGAAGCAATTTTTGCGATGATATCTTTATCTGCTTCTATCGTGACGTTTGGAATAATTTTGACAGGCAGAGCAACGTTAAATGCTGCATAATCTTCTGCTGGGCCAGCGATCAATACTCGTACTTGAGGGAGAGTTGTTTTGTCTGTTTTCGATTGTATTTTGAAGGAAAGTGAAATCCTGCTTGGTTCTGCAACGACACCCTTATCTTCAAGCGATTCAGGAAGTTGAATTGAAGCGTTCCGAGTGTGGACAGCACCTGGTTGCAACTGTTCCAGTATTCGTTCGCTGACAACAGCAGAAACGGTAATGGCTTCGGGCAGAGTGTCGCGGATAGATTTTGGGAGCAGAAGTGTGACCGTAGATGGGTCAACTGTTACATCTCCACTTACAGTAACACTGGGGAGAACTGGCTCGACGACTGCTTCAACGCTAATCAACGTCTGTACATTTAAGGTTAACGCCGTAGGGTCAGCCGTTGTCACTTCAGCACCAGAATTGCGAAAGAGGTTATTCTCATTGATTCTGGTTTGGACATCGAGAGTGATATCTCCATCATCTGATGCGAGGTCAATATCAATACCTTGAGCACACAAATCTTCTGCTGTATCAAGTGAACCACGAGGACCTTTAAAAGTTAACCGTACGGGCTTTGAAGAGGGGGTGATGGTACTTGCAGAACCCTCAGGAGCCTTAAAGTGAAGAGTCGTGCTGATTGTTCTTTCGCCTTCTGTTCGAGTAGCAGCCCAAATCCAAATTAAGACTGCAAGTACCGTGACAAACAAAATAGCGAGTGTGTCATCTTTGCGTTTCATTCGGCTTGTTCCGTTGTGGCATTTGAATTTGACTGCTCAGTAACCTCTTCGGCGAGTACATCTATACTTGACATTTCAGTTTCAGGATGCAGTCGCTTTGAGAGTTCACTTTCAAGATCATCACGTTCAATCGGTGTGAGCGTTCCATGATCGGCAATTGAAACTTTACCAGTCTGTTCACTGATAATGATGACTAGTGCATCGCACCTCATGGACAATCCAACACCAGCACTATGCCTAGAGCCAAGGTCTGGAGAAAGCATGGCAGAATCATCTGCAAGTGGAAACTGAACACTTGCTTTCACGATGCGCTCACCTCGGACGATACAACCTAAATCGTGAAGGGGGTTGTTCGGCCAGAAGATTGATTTTATGAGTGGAGCGTTGACTTCTGCATCTATAAGTTGGCCACCTACAACGTGATCGTTCGTGCTATTTTCTCGTTCAATTGCAATAAGTCCGCCAAATTGATTTCGACTTAAAAAAGATGAAGCATCTGCAATCGCAGATATTGTTGTCTCTCCAACAGATGGAATATTTCGAAATCGTGCAAAAAGTTCAGATTGACTCACTCGAATAGCCGCTTGTCTGAGTTCTGGTTGGAAAATGATAATCAATAGTAAAAAGACATATGTTAAAAATTGTTCAGCGAAAAAATCAAGACGATCAAAATGCCCAGTCCAATCTGCTAGGACTTGGAGAAGCCAAAGAGGGAACAGCAGAACAATTAGCCCTCGAATCACCCCGCCCCCACGAGTCCCTTGAAGGAAGCGGAATGCTAAAAAGACACTCAACCAAATGATGAGAAGCTCGATTATCGTCTCAAATACGTCGTAACCAAAAATTGTCCACGTCATGTATTTCAAATTATACGCGGATACCGTAGGATTCTCATCTATGTCAAGATTTGGAAATTACCAAGGCGTTTCGAAACCCACCGGAATCTGTGCAGAGACGGGCGAATCGCTCGTGCCACTGGCAGTCGCTGTGGCAACCTTATGTGAACGGGAAGAGGATGAGGGCTTCAATCGCCTCGATTTCTCCCTGGAAGCGTGGGAGGGGGGAACCCGCCCAGAGAGAATGTTTAGCCATTGGCGCTATACAGTGCCTGAAGCAGGGAAAAAACCAGATATTCAGATCGATGATGCGGTTCTCGTCGATTTATTTGAACGCCTCGCAGATGATGAACGCCCCCAACGTGTTGCATTTCGGTACATATTGGCATTGGTTTTACTTCGGAAACGCAAACTTCAACTCCTTTCTAGAGAGGAAAACGGTGGTGGAGAAGTATGGAATTTGCGATTTAGGGGGACAGATGGAGCCCCTTTGCAAGTAAAAAACCCGAATATTGCAGAAGAAGAAATCCAAGATTTATCTGAACAACTTGGTGAAATTTTACAGGGCGACTTGTGAAATACCTCATATTGATTCTTGTGGTTACTTTTTGCAGTTGCTCTACAAAAGAGTCGCCACCAATGACGACACTCTCGCCAACGCTTTTGCAAGCACATCAACAGGAGAGAACACGCACATTCGATTCACTGGTGGGGAGAGGCGCGATCAGATTTACATGGACAGATAACAAGGGTACTCACAAGGAGCAGGGCGATTTTGATTTTTGGAAAAACGGCGAGTCGATTTCACTACGAATCTCAAAATTGGGTGAACTCATTGCTTGGTTTGGAGGAAATGGGAGTGATATTTGGTTCTTCGATATGATGGTAGATGAACCGACGTTGACAATCGGTGGAGATCGGGGGATGTTTAATGATGTTGGAGTGGCTCTTGTTCTTTTAGGGTTGATGCCACTTCCTGATGGTGAGTTGACGTATCAAGAGGGCGTGTTCACGCTCATAGATTCAAAAAACCGAATTTGGAATGCAACGTTTGAAAGTGATGGTATTCGACCAAGAACGATTGAAGTGATCGATAAAGAATATGTTGCATCTGCGACGCACCTCTCACCGTTACGAGTTGAGCTCGCTGAACGACACGAGTTGCATTGGCCACTAACTGGGGGAAACATTGATCTTGTCGACAATAAAGGTGATGCAGAGATTAAAATCGCATTCTCATCGCTTTCAACAATCGTGGAAGAGGAGCCAATGGATCGAGTGATGAGCGTCGAGTATTTAAAAAATGCACTTAAACCCGCAGTCGTTATTCAGGCAGACTAATTGTGATTTCTATCTGTTTAACTTGCATCATTGCATTCCAGCCCCTTGCTTCAACGGGTACGGAAAACGGCATGTGGTTTATTGGTGATGAAGATCCAACACGAATCAATTTTGATGCAAAGACAATGGGACTTGAATATTCAGTTTGTGCAAGGATGTCAAATGTTGGATACATGGTTGTTCAACAACTTGGACATCGGCCAGTAGATCTTGCAATTCACCAAGATGCAATCTGGTTTATTGATTTCACGACAAGCATCTCTTTGTATTCGATACGTCAAGAAGAAAGGGAAACGAGCGGTACAAAGATAAAGCTGCAATCTCTTCTCGAAGCGAAATCCAAACCAACAGATTTAGTTTCCATGCAAGATGAACTTATCATTGGATGCGCTGACGATGCACTTGAACTCTTCTCATACAAAGAGTCTAAATGGAATCAACTACAAACGCTTGATGCGTCTAAAGCACAGCTGGTGAATCACGGAGGTGTGCTGAAAGCATTCTCACAAGGTGATGGTGGAGTCCAGCTTTGGTCTTACGTTGATGGCGTGTGGAATATAGGACATTATTACGAAACGAAAGGCAGTCTCTTCGATGTATTGACTAAAGATGATTGGCTTCTCATTGTGTCAAGCGAAGTTTCAACTGCGAGTATTGCTGGTATTCAAGAGGAATCCCTCATCGACATCGCCTCATTTACGAAACCCAAAGGTGGATGGTCTGTCGTGGAATCTCCCGAAGGTCTTACTGTTGTTGGTGTTGAAAGAAACGGGGCGACGTCGATTCTCGACATCGGATGGCCCTCAGGGCACATGGACAGTTGGATCGAACTGAAGAAGGAACAGCAAAGCAGTGGCTTGTTGACAGAGCAATTCCAGTTTTTGATTCCTGCATTGTTGGTTTTACTTATCTATGTATTGATGACTCGAAGAGGGAAAAGGCAACAATCTTAAGTTTTATGGTATAAAGACACCTAGAAATAACTGTTAAGCATGGATGCTCTACAGATAGAACCTCATAGCGCTGTTTCAAAAGCGCTGCAACGGAATGCAGAATTGACAACATATACATACAACGTATTACTCCGAGGGACTCTACATGAAGGCTAGGACGAAGCATGCGGTAGCACTGGTTTGTTTCCTCTCTGTTCTAATCGTCGTCATCTTCTCCATTCAATCTGAAGAGAAGGGTTTTGAGTATCCAGATGTCGCAGGATTTGTAGAGATTGAACAACTTGAACCAAAACAGGAAGAGCCGCTCATTTCTTTTAACAACGATTCTACACACTCTCGCTCGCTTTCAAAGCAGATTCACTACAACTCAAACGAAGTAAAAGAGATTCAACGTCTTATCGAAGATGCACTAGGCATTGACGTTGCTGCAGTTCGCGTCATCCTAGAAGAACCATTGCAACAAGAAGTGGGAGTTCCTTGGAGAATATGGGATCGTCTAGTTGTGCAAATCTCTCTACCCTCTTCATGGATTACTCAACGGATGAGAGGTATTGGTGCTAAAGAAGTTGTACTAAAAACCTTAAACGAGACCGTAACAAGCGTTGTCCCCAATTCCAAAACGGTTTTTAATATTGTTCAAGTTCCTTCGAGCACAGCAGTGTTAAAAGGGTTCCAAGATTCGTATGCGAAACAAATTGTCCTCCTTGTAGGGCTGTTCGGCATTCTCTTTGCTTCCTTTATTGTTGATTATCGAAAACCGACTCACAACTCAAAAGAACTCGTTCGAACATTGAATCCAGTTAAGGAAGCAAATCGGATTTTACGAATGCCTCATGCTGATGCAGTCTTAGCAATTCAAGCATTGGATGAAGACCAAAAAATACTCGTGCTTCAATCCATTGTTGCTTTAGAGTCGATGGATGCCTCGGAAGATCAGCCGGTTGTACATGTTCTGCAACAGCCAGAACACGCGAAACACAGTTAAGAATCTGTAAACGTACCTCTCGTTAACATTAACTCAAGCGTTTGGCTCACGATATCAACTTCACGTTGCGTCATGCACGTAAAAAAAGGAAGGGCAATTGTTCGTTGAGAAATCGAATGGGATACAGGGCAAACAGAATGATTGGAAACATGCGATGAAAAGAGAGGTAACGTCGGAATTGATTGGTAATAATCAGCAGCACCAATCTCGTGTCGATGTAAACCTCGTATGATTTCATCTCGCTCAGACTGCCCAAAGCGATCACTTAATCGAACCACAAAACCATCCCAACTCATTCCAACTCCACTATCAATAGTTGGGCACATGATGTCAGCCACACCACCTAAACGCTGGATATACCAATTGGCAAGGGTGTCTCGTTTTTCGAGGATCTCTTGCAACCGTTTCATTTGAATCGTTCCAACGGCTGCATGAACTTCTGAGAGTCGATAACCGTGACCAATCGTTTTCATTAGTTCATCCGTTCTAACTCGGTGCAACTCTTCAGTTGAAATTGAGGGGTCGTTCGATAATCCATGGTTCCTTCGAAGTCGACACTGCTCAGCAAGCCCATCATCGTCAGTGGCAATCACACCACCTTCGACGCTTGTGACTTGCGTAGATGAATGAAACGAAAAAATGGAAGCTCTGCCAAAGGTCCCTACTTGTCGTTTGTTTAGGGTACTACCTATAGCTTGACTAGCATCTTCTATAAGTGGTATTTCTTGTTCAAGAGCCACTTTAGCAATGGCATCAATTCCTGTAGGGTTCCCGAAGGTATGAGTTGCAATAATTGCTTTTGTTGCGGGAGTAATCTTGCTTGCAACATCACTCGCATCCATATTTAATGTCCGTACGTCGCAGTCTGCAAAAACAGGAGTCGCACCCATTCGAAGAATAGTTGCTGCCGTTGCTGGAAATGCAAATGCTGGTGTGATCACTTCATCACCTGAAGAAATACCAATTGCTTCAAGAGTAATGTGCATCGCGCTGTGACCAGAATTCGTAGCGATCCCGATTGCACTTTGTGCGTGCGTTGCGACAGCTCTTTCAAACTGCCTCGTCCATGGTCCAAGCACGAGTTGTTCTGCTTGCAACGCATCACTCGCTGCGCGAATCTCACGATCGGTGATATCTGCACTACATAAAGGGATTTGAGAAGACACTGTATGAACTTACTTATTGTGATTGCACTGCGGCAAGTGCCTTGTCAGCAAGTCCCAATCGTTTGAGATAGAGCCATGCAGCTTGAGTTTCGAGGGCAGGACTCAGATGACCTCCACCCGCTGCGACGATTCCAAGATACTCTTGGTCATTTTCTTGTAGTGGCGCGGTACCCCTAGCCATTAAAAGAAGAGCCATTACGTCTGCCTTGTTCAGCCCAATCCTTCGCAAATGTGAAGCTTCAACAACGATTTCATCATCAGCAACTTGTAGCATTGCGAGAAGGAGTAGTTGCTGTTGATCGCTATCGTCTTTCGTATTGCGTAAAAGTACCCACGCGCCCTCTGAATTCAACTGGATAAGTGAGACGAATGCCTGAACAGCAGCTGCGTTTCTTCGCGGTGACGACTCCTCAGGAATCGTTGCAAGTTTGGTATAAAACAGTTCTGCGTGTTCTTCTGTTAGCGAATTCTCAGCAACACGAAACGCCCATTCCGTAGATTTACGGTGTCCTCGTTCGACAAGATCGACTAGCGCTTGTACGTCTCGCCTTGAGATATCGGTTTCATTCCCGTTAACTTGACCTGCCCGAACCATTAGGCCAAGAAGCGGGTCTTCAATTTCAATTTGAAGGCGTTCTATATGTGCAGAAGATGGAACAACCCCTGACTCTAACAGTAACAGTAGGTATTCGACCTGAGTTCTTCGTTCTGGCTCGGTTGGAAATGCTCGATCCCACACAACAAGCCCTCGTTCTACATCAACTGTGAGTAGGGTGTACAGCGACCAATACCGTTGCTGATCTGTAAGCACCACAGCATTCTGTTCAAGTAGGGACAGCAGCCAATCGCTCGCACTTTCCACACCATATTGGCGAATAAGTTGGAATGTTCGTAGCAACGCGATATCTCGATTTGAACTTGTTGCTCTGCGAAGTGCTTGTGTCGTAAGTTCGATACTCTTCGCATGATCTGAGAGCAATGCGGCGAACATCGCGACATTCAAGTTTGTGTTATTCGCAAGATCCTCCAACATTTTTTTCTTGAGTGTGCCATCTATAAGCCACAAATCTGCAAGTAAAAGTAGCCGAGGCGAAGTTTCTAAGAGTGGCCAATCCAAAAGCGATTCGATTTGTTCTCTTTGGAAAAGACCATCATCAAGTGCTTGTGCGATGACGTGCTCTCTGGCCTCAGGTGCAATTTGTTGAATGAGCCATGGATCAACAGTTTGTTCCTCGCTGAGTTCAGCAAGACCTAGTACTGCGTGCGCTTGAACGGTCCATTCTTGGTGCTGGGAAAATTGATTAAAGATGGGTCGTAAGTCGGGATCTTTAAGCGTGCGGAGGGAAGATAGACTGAGTAAGTGCTCTCCATTCCGGTGAACCTTTGTTGCTCGATTGAGTTGGCGGAGTGCAGCCTCGATGTGGTCACTCCCATAGGTGCCCAGAGCTCCTACAGAGATGGCATATACAAGAATAGCAACAAGCACTCGCATGGCATGATTGTAGCATTATTTGGCATGTTTTCTTCGTATTATTGGTTCGGAGAAGCAGTCACATCCTTTGATCTGCTTCTCCTCCCCAACAATTCGTGTCCAAATCCGTTTGGATTCACGTTCTTCACCCCTTACTCTCATTCGCTCTCGCCCTCACAGCCCATGTCAATTGGTCGATCATCTCCTTGAGGTCAATGACTTCATCATGAATGCGCTGTGTTGCTCCTGTGTCCTCCAATCGGGCAGCAATCCGTTTCACAGCTGCATGGACGGTTGAATGATTCTTTCTCCCCACAGCAATAGCTAACTCGGGATAGCTGCAAGCCGTGAGTTTTCTTCCTAAAAACGATACGACACTTCTCCAAAACACGATATTCGATGCACGAGATGAACCAATCAAATCACTACAAGAAACTCCTGCACGATTTGCAGTGACTTCAATAATGTCTTGAATTCGAATGGGAAGAGAAGTGGGTGGTGTACTTCGAATGAGCCGCTCCACAGCGTCAATGCCAATTGTGGCATCATCTTGCATAAGGAGAGAGGCGGTTGCACGTAGTCTCGTGACAGTCCCTTCGATTTCTCGAACAGAGCCGACAGCTTGACTTGCCAAATGATCAATGGCCCCACTTGTCATTGTAATGCCATGCTTGCGGGTCAATTTTTGGATAATGTTGCATCTGGTTTCTCGATCTGGACGTTCTATCTCCGCAATCATGCCAGCAACAAGACGGTTGGCAAGAGCGCGATTCAGCCTTCGGATGTGTCTAGGATCTTCATCTGAAGCAAGAACGAGTCTTGCTCCACGCAACCCCGCGGCATCTAGTGTATGAAGGAGTTCCTCTTGCGTTTTAACCTTGTTTGCAACGAAATGCACATCATCAATGGCAAGTAAATCTAGATTGCGATACCGCAATCTAAAACGGCTAAACTCGCCGCTTCGAGAAGCAGCGATAAACTCGTTTGTGAATTGTTCTGCTGTGACGTATCGAACCTTTCCTGGATTCGTTTTTGATACAGCATGGCAGATCGATTGGAGCAGATGCGTTTTCCCCACACCGCACGCACCATGTATAAACAGAGGCGAAATGGCACATCCACTTTTATCAGTCATTTGTTTGGCAGCTGCGTAAGCGAGTTGGTTGCTCGTGCCAATAACAAAATCATCAAAGCGTAGAAATCGTTTTGAAGGGAAGCGACGTTTCTGAGTAGGGAGTGCATGCGCTACTTCTTTTGGCTGATCTGTTTCCGGAATGAAGTTTGCTTGCACCGAAATGTGTACAGGCATTTCTTTCCCACAAACATTTTTTGCAGCATCTTCTATCAAAGATGAAAAGCGATTTGTAATCCAGCCAGCAGCGAGTTGAGTCGATGCAAGAATGTCAATCCTATCCTCATGACACTCCACATCTGTATTCGTAAACCACATTCGGTATGGTCGCGTTCCAATCGATTGACTTAACTCCTCTCGGAGTTTGTTTTCGATTGAAGTTGCGAGCTGTGGTGACATGTTTGCGGCTGTTCCATTCTGCTTTGTAGCAAAAGAAGGTGAGAAGAATGGGTCCTTCCAACATCCGCTCCCCCCTTGTTGTCACAACGTTCGCTGTTCCAAATCGTCGGCTCCGCTCATCCATAAGCGGTTTGCGGAGAGTACAGAATTGACAGGCAAATGCAAGTAGCGATGTTGAGACTTTGTCAGATTCTGTCAATCAAACAGACGTAACTCTAGTATTTTTCTATGACAACGTCTTTCAAGAAAATTTTATTTTCTCTTCATCCCAAATTGTCAATAACGTGTGGACAACTTCAGCATAACGTATGAATCATGGACAAGCGTTGGCGGGTTGTTCGGAAACTCCAACGCTGATACAGTTGAATTGCAGGTTCATTTGTGGAATCAACGGCGAGCACAATTCGGGAAAGACCAAAATGTTTTGATTGTGCAATGGCATGTTGCAATAGGATGCCACCAAACCCTTTACCTCGCTCGTTCGGCACGACACCAAGGTAGGAAAGTTCCATACATGCGGACTCTTTCAGTGGACTAAGGAGGACGACACCCACCGGCTTATCGCGATGTGATGCAATGCTCCAAAGAGATGGTGTATAGTCGCCTTGATGGCGATGTCCTTCGATGATATCTTCTATCCTTCGTTTGCCATGGATGTTTGGACAATCTAGAGAATGCATGTATGTCTCTTGGAGGATGTTCTGAAGCACTTCTTCTCCAATTTCTTCAATTGAACTGAAGGTTAAAGCAGAAGATTCCGAGCCCTGCGTTACCTTTAACGTTGCTCGTTCCATGTACGTTAATCGCGCGAGGTCGATAAAACCAGCTCCTCTGTACGCCATCGCGAGCAGGGGTTGATCGATGTCCATGATTGTCTGCGCGATTCGATTTGATTCATTTTGTATGGATTGCATGCCAATGCGAATTGCGTTTGTCGTACATCCAATCTCTTCTTCTGAAGAGGGAGGAGTGGCAATACACGTCGTCGTGTTACCAGGATTGTGGACGAGAAGGATCGCGGCAGAAGAGTGCGTGGACTCTTGATAAAACTGGTAACTGC
This sequence comes from uncultured Isosphaeraceae bacterium, assembly GCA_964624985.1. GTDB lineage: Bacteria > Planctomycetota > Phycisphaerae > Phycisphaerales > SM1A02. Next base: position 33,197 of record CAZVAE010000001.1, read on the forward strand.
CTAGAGTTCTCTGTTCTAGGGATTGGAGCAGTGCTTTCGCATGCCTCTTGTTTCCTAAAATAGCTGTTGCAACCTCAAGATGCCTATTCTTTGGGACAATCATCACGGAAGATGTATCCTACTGCTAGAATGTCGCATTGCTAGGAGATTACCTCATGAGAATTATCATTAGTTTACTCATTATGATCATCGCAGTTGCATTCACCCAACGTAGCGACGGCTTCCCAAAAGCAACCGAACGAGCAGAGCGTTGGCAACTTCGCCTCGACACTGGTGATATGCGTTTCTATAGGGATCCTCAAACCCAGACGGGATACTGGGTTCTGATCTACGAAGTGACAAATGAGACGGACGAGGATCATCGGTGGATTCCTCAGTTTGATTTGGTCACAGACAGAGGGGACATCCTTGCCGATGGCGATGATGTCCCAAGAGATGTTCAGTTGAGATTGTTAGATATGTTCGGTGATCCTTTGCTCAAATCACCATCTGACGCAAGTGGCCCGCTCCTTCAAGGAGAAGAAAATGCAATTCGAGGTATGACCGTTTGGAAAGTAGGGAACGAGAATGTCAATGAAATCCAAGTCTTCGCTGGTGGTGTCAGCGGGGATACAGCTGAAGTGATTCATCCCATTACAGGGGAGGTGAAGAAACTCCATCGAGTGATTCAACTCTCTTGGTTTGTGGATGGCTCACTTGACCAAATCATGCTTAAACCTCTTCCAAAGCGCCCCGCCGGAACGGGTACAAGTGTCAGACGAATTGATACAACACCAGACAATCGATTTGGTGGGGTTCAAGTCGAGAGGAAGTGGATTTTTAGGTAATCCAATGCCCTTGAAGGGGGGGTACGCGATTGATACAATATGGGGCTCTCAACAAGTGTTGGGATTGACGAACAAGGAGTAATGCTGTGGCCCATAAGAAGAGTGGTGGTTCAACCAATAATGGACGCGATTCAAATCCACAATATCGTGGAATCAAGTTATACAGTGGCGAAACTGCAAAAGCAGGTTCAATCATTGTTCGTCAGTGTGGAACAAAGTTCAAAGCAGGTTACTTAGTTCGCAGAGGCAATGATGATACGTTGTTTGCGACAGAACCCGGCGAAGTACGGTTCCGAGGACGCTTTGTCGACATCATCCCAAGTGATGAAGCCGTCCCACAGTTTACAGCTGTAAACGCATAAAACAAACATGCTAGTTGATCGAGCCAGAATCTTTGTCAGAAGTGGCAAGGGCGGTGATGGATGTATGAGTTTCCGTAGGGAAAAGTACATCCCCAAAGGTGGCCCTAATGGCGGAGATGGTGGTGATGGAGGAAATGTCATTCTAGTTGGTGACAAAAGCATTGACACCTTATTGCCTGTGACGCACAGACCACACTACCGAGCATCGCATGGTATTCAGGGAAAAGGAAGCCAGATGCATGGCGCAAACGGGGAAGACTGTATTGTCAAAGTGCCGTTAGGGACTCTTGTACGGTCGGATGAAACGGGGGAATTGCTCGCAGATATCTCCGTAGAGGGGCAGGAGTTGGTAGTTGCGAAAGGGGGAAAGGGTGGTTGGGGCAATGAGCATTTTAAATCGGCGACGAATCAAGCGCCACGTGAAACGACCCCAGGGGAACCATTTGAAGAACATATCCTCCAACTTGAACTGAAACTCATTGCTGATATTGGATTAGTGGGATTGCCGAACGCTGGGAAGTCAACGCTTCTTTCTGCGATTTCAGCAGCGAGACCCAAAGTTGCGGATTATCCATTTACAACACTTCAACCACACCTTGGCATTGCAGAACTTGATATGGATAGACGTTTGATTGTTGCAGATATTCCCGGATTGATTGAGGGTGCTGCGGATGGTGCTGGACTTGGGCACCGTTTTCTCAAACATATCGAACGAACGGGAACACTTCTTCATGTGATTGATGTCATGCCAGTTGATGGCAGTAAACCAATTGATAACTACAAGACGATACGGCGTGAACTACAACGGTATTCACCTGAACTTGCAAGCAAGGAAGAACTCATCGTGTTGAACAAGATTGATCTCTTGCCTGAAGAAGAACGTGAGCAAACAATTGCGATGTTTGCAAAGAAGTTGCAACTTGATACTGTCGTTGGATGCTCAGGAGCGACTCTTACAGGCATCCGAGACGTGTTAGAACATGCATGGTCTCTCAAAGATAAAAGCTTATAACCCTCCTCCAAACACGTTCTTAATTCTAAAAATGGCGAAAAAGTCCATTTCTCTTTGTTACAATAGATAGCGCTACTAATGGAGAAACTATGATGAAATTGATGAAATGGTTTGGGGTAACGCTCGGAATTCTTGTGTTCATATATACAGTGTGGGTCATTATCGCGATGAACCGTACAGCTACCGTCTCAGTCAATTATGTTGACCTTCTCAATGAAACAGCAGCATCAGTTTCAGAAGAAAACCGCGCGTGGCCATACTACCGGAAAGCAGGGATCGCGCTTCTTGACAAACCAATGCCAGGCTCAATCTTCTATGAACAGGAGATTGAAGAACCAACGTGGCCGGATCAAGTTGGGTGGGAGTATTATGGAGATTGGTTAGACCAACATCAAGAGACATTGCAAACACTTCAAACCGCAACAGCCAAAGAGGGCTTCGGTTTTATCCTAAGTTCAGGGGTACGCGATGAGGACAAAGATCTTTGGCCTGCGGAGTACGCCTCTCAACAAACGGAAGATTCTTTGGACGGATTCGTGGTTTCAGTCTTACTACCACAATTAGGACCAATGCGGCAAATGGCAAAGCTTCTTGCATTGGACGCAAAAGATGCAGCGTATGCAGGCGACTCGCAGCGTACGCTTGAAGATATCCAATCGATGCTACGAATTGGAACACATGTTCGAGAGCACCCATTACTGATTAATGACCTCGTCTCACTTGCTATTTACAACTTGACGTTTGCAACCATTGGAGAAATCGTTGAGTACGAGCCAACCTTGTTTTCATCTAAACAGTTCGAAACGTTGGAACAATCCCTTAACGCCCTTGAGGGCAATTTTACGATCCGGCTTGACGGCGAAAAGTATTTTATGCTCGACACGCTACAGCGAATATACACCGATGATGGTGAAGGAGATGGTCGAATCATTCCATTTGAAGCGGCAAAGGTTCTCGGATTAACGGATACCGTGGCGTTAGAAAGTGCGGATAGATCGCTCGTTCCAGCGATCTTCGCCCCAATAGCAGATCTGTTTTATGCATCGAGAAAAGAGATGCAAGACCAATACACTGAACGCATGGGATTTGCGGAAACCCGCCTAGGTGTTCCACTGTTTACGCTCAGGAATCAACCAGACGTTTGGCAATCGCACTGGCCAAAAGCAACGTCCACCCTCGATCCATACTTTCTTGTTGATTTGCTCATGCCTTCACTGCAAAAAGCAATACTTCAAGGCGAATATACGAGAGGGAAACGTGATGCAACGGTTGCTATTCTTTATGCAGTTCAGTTTCATAATAAGACAGGGCAGTGGCCGGCGGATCTTATCGATGCAGGGGTCGTTGATGCATGGAGCGGCAAACCACTGCTCATTCGATATTCTGGTGACGAACCGCTCATCTATTCTGTTGGTTTTGACCAGGAAGATGATGGAGGGCAGTTCGATGATTCTGCAGAACGTTGGGATGAACGTTCCATTGGCGATTGGGTGATTTGGCCAACGGCAAGGTAGCACATGGCAATGCCAACCGAGTTACGACCAGATATATTGAAAGCATGGCATGAAATGGCCATGCAGTACGACGAGTACCTTTCGTCTTATCCTGAGAAGTCATCGAGATGGCAAGAGAATGATTCAAAATGCATACTCGCTTCTGACCAACATACACGACTTTCCTCGTTCACTCGAAAGATGAATGTCATTGTGATATCAGGAATCTGGTGTGGTGATTGTTCTGCCCAAGGTCCAATGCTAGCAGCAATCAGTAGTGGTTCATCACACATTGATCTTCGATGGCTTGAAAAGGACGTAGCGATTAAACTCTCCAATCAAGTCAAAATCAATGCTGGGAATCGAGTGCCTACGGTTCTGTTTATGGCAGAAGATTATGAGCTCGTTCAAGTGTATGGTGACCGCACCTTAACAAGGTACCGTGCAATCGCTGAACGGCAGTTAGGAGCATCGTGTGATGTGCCTGGGACCTCAATACCAGAGGACGAGTTCAGGCAGACCCAACAAGAGTGGCTTGATGAGTTTGAACGTGTTCAACTCTTGTTGCGATTAAGTACACGTCTACGGCAGAAGCACGGCGATTAGTTATTCAACTTGATTTTTAAGGGTGCGAATGAGTTCAAATGCCTCTAATGGGGACATTGCGTCGATGTCCACGGACTTTAATGTATCAACCGCAGGATGTTGGACATATTCAGTGAACAAATTCATTTGAGGTGTTGCGATCTTCTTCGTACTTTCCTCACTCGCCTGTTGAGTATGAACAGTGAGTGTTTCAAGGAGTTCGTTCGCTCGCTGAACGACTTCTTGCGGGACACCTGCTAATTTTGCAACGTGTATGCCGTAACTCCTATCAGTTCGCCCTTCTTTGATGCCATACAAGAAGACGATTTCATCTTTCCATTCTCTTACAGTGACATGAAGATTGACAATTGAAGAATCTCGATCGGCGAGAGTTGTGAGTTCATGATAGTGCGTTGCAAAAAGAGTACGACATTTTCGATTCGACAATGTTTCTGCGATTGCCCACGCGAGAGAGAGACCGTCCAGTGTACTTGTCCCCCTTCCAATCTCATCGAGGATAACGAGACTATGGGGCGTTGCATTATTCAAGATGTTTGCAGTTTCAACCATCTCGACCATGAACGTTGATTGTCCACTGTGTAACTCATCGCTCGCACCAACGCGGGTGAAAATTCGGTCAACTACACCAATCGTTGCGCTCTTTGCTGGAACGTAACTTCCAGTGTGTGCAAGCAACGTTATCAAAGCAACTTGTCGAATGTATGTCGATTTGCCCGCCATATTTGGTCCAGTAATCAACGCCAATGAATGGCTGTTAAGCGAGCAGTTATTCGGTACAAACTTGTCAAGCAGTAGCCGATCAAGCACAGGATGTCGCCCTTCATGAATATCAATGATGGGATTTTCTTGAAGAGTTGGTTTGACATAGTTATTCGTTAATGCAATCTCAGCGAACGAACAGAGTGCATCTAGTTTTGCAACACAATTCGAAAATGTAATAACTGGTTCGAGATGCGATGCGATCTTCTCGCAAAGTTCGGAATATAGTTCTAACTCTCTTGAGATCGCTGTCGCTTCTGCACCTAGAACGTTCGTCTCAAACTCTTTGAGTTCTGGAGTGATGTACCGCTCGGCATTCTTTAAGGTTTGTTTTCTTGTAAACGAATCTGGAACCTTGCTTGTTTGGCTATGTGAAACTTCGATGTAATACCCAAAGACTTTATTGAAGCCGACCTTCATCGTACTAATATTCGTTTGCTCAGTGAGTTGTTGCTGATACGCAGAAAGCCAGGACCCCGCATCTTTTTGTAACCGTTTTGCGTCATCTAGTTCATCATCAACGCCATCTCGGAAGAAACCACCAGATCTCATATGAGCAGGAGGTGAATCAACACATTGCGTTTGAATGTGCTCTGCGAGTGGGAGGAGCGTTGTTTTGAGCGTGTCGATTTTATTCTTTATCCCCGATGCATTTGGAGCACTCAAACTGTCGCTAAGTTCACCACATACCCGTATTGATGTCCCGAGAGCCACAATATCGCGTGGTGTGACTCTTCCCATCGAGAGGCGGCCAGTGATGCGGGCTATATCTTGTACGTTCTGCAAGATTTCTTGAGTATTGCGGAGCATTGCACTCTCTTCTACGAATGCAGTGACTATCTTTTGGCGTTCTTGGATCATGTCTAGTTGGGCGAGAGGATTACAGAGCCAGTTCCTAAGTAGTCGTTTTCCCATTGCAGTTTTACACCGCTGCATTACCCAAAGTAAAGAGCCTTCAACCGAACCTGTGCGGATTGTTTGCTCGATTTCTAAACTGCGAATTGTTGTTGCATCAAGAGTGACAAAGGAAGAATCAGTATGAATCGTTGGTATTCGGAGGTGATGTAGCGATGCATCATCATCGGGCTGCGTTTGTTTGATATATGCAAGAAGCGCTCCCGCAGCGCACACCCTTGAATCTTCTGGAGTTAAACCAAATCCTTCTACTGTTGAGACACCGTACTGTTTTGACAATTGTGCAACGCCTTCATCTGCATGAAACATCCAAGAAGGACGAGTTGAAACCGATACGCCATATCGAGTACAAACCGATGCTAATGCATCGTCTTCCTCTGAAACGAGAACTTCTGAGAGTCCGAGACGTTCTAGTGAATCTTCCACTCGATATCTCGGGCATTGGTGTAACTCAAACAACCCAGTAGAGAGTTCGGTGCAGGCGATTGAGACATGTTTTCCATCGTCATACATTGAACCGAGTAAATTCGTTTTGGTCTCATCAAGCAATGATTCATCGACGCAAGTCCCTGGGGTTACAACACGGGTTACGCCTCGCTTCACGACTCCCTTTGCTTGCGATGGATCCTCAAGTTGTTCACACACTGCAACACGGAAGCCCTGTTCGACCATTCGTCGCATGTACCCCTCAGCAGCGTGATGAGGTACTCCAGCCATGTCGAGCCCATTTCCCCGTTGCGTGAGTGTAAGGCCGATTGCTTTTGACACAACCCGAGCATCTTCATCGAACATCTCATAAAAATCGCCCATACGGAAGAAAAGGACGCATTCTGGGTGCGCTTCTTTCATCTGACGATACTGCTGCATCGCTGGTGTGGACCATGGGTTGTTTGTGGGCTTGCTCTTCTTCTTGCCCGCAGTCGTCTGCGTCATACAGGCATTCTACATATAATTAGCACTTTTCTATAGACTTTTATATTCCCATGTTCTATCTCTACTTATTTTGTGCAGCAGTCGTCGTCGCATCACTTCTCGGCGGGTTTGTGCCCATGCTCTTTGCACCTACGCACAGGCGAATGCAACTTCTTGGGAGTTGTATCGGTGGGGTCATGGCTGGCATTGCGATTCTCGACTTACTTCCAGAAGCGCTAGAGTTAGGGGAAACGAAATCTGTGATGCTATGGATGTTGTTTGGATTTCTCGTTATCTTTTTGCTCGAGCGATTCATGCCATCGCATTGCCACGAGTTTTCTGAAGATTCTTCAGAAAGCGCATGTAGCCATGAACATAGACTTACTTGGCATGGCACATTTGTCGGGCTATCGATTCATAGTCTTCTTGGTGGGGTCTCTTTGGCAGCGGCATGGAGCGTAGGAGGGATGCCAGCCGCGCTTGGCGTATTTGTTGCCATAGTCGCCCATAAACCATTTGATGGACTCACATTGATTGCAATCATGAGGATGTCCAAGATGAAAAACAAATCCTCAATGATTGCGAATGCCATTTTTGCATTCACGGTTCCACTCGGAGTTGGATTGTTTCAACTGTTCGGTGAACTAGATACTTCAACGGTCGCAGCAATTCTCGCATTCTCAACGGGCATGTTCCTCTGTATTTCACTTTGTGATTTACTCCCCGAGTTGCAGTTTCATGGACATGACCGGCTTGGCTTAACAGCGGCACTTCTCCTTGGGCTTGCCATTGCTTGGGGTATTTCATCGTTGCATGCACACAATGAACCGCACGTCGACGAACATAAATCAGGTATCCTGCACATACATTAAGATGACACAGACAACCCCAAACTATAAAAAAACGCTGAATCTGCCGAAGACTACCTTCCCGATGCGCGGGAATCTCGCTCAAAATGAACCACAGTCCATCAAGAGATGGGACAAAGCGAATCTTTACGAAGCAATTTTAGAAGAGCGTGCCGATGCAGAAACCTTCGTGTTTCATGATGGGCCACCCTACGCAAACGGTTCAATTCATGTCGGTCATGTACTGAATAAAGTGTTGAAAGACCTCGTGGTTCGAACTCGGATGATGCAGGGTATGCGATGTCCCTATACCCCTGGATGGGATTGTCACGGTCTGCCAATTGAACACAAGGTCATGACAGATTTAGCCAACGCTGGAAAGATTGAAAAACTCGATTCACTTGATGATGAAACGAGAAGAATCGTCATACGAAGAGAATGCAAAAAAGATGCAGAGAAGTTTGTAAAGTCACAAACCGAACAGATGAAGCGTCTGCTCACGCTTGCTGATTATGGCAATCCCTATCTCACCATGAACCCAAAATACGAGTCAGCAGTGCTCGAAATTTTTGCACAGCTCGTTGATTTAGGTGTTGTCTATCGGCAGTTAAAGCCAGTGCACTGGTCGATTGCAAATGAGACCGCACTCGCTGAAGCAGAACTTGAATATGAAGACC
>CAZVAE010000002.1:0-29020 GCA_964624985.1 uncultured Isosphaeraceae bacterium
GATGAGAGTGGCTTGGATGATATTGCTGTTGCTTGTAGCACATCCTTTGAAATATCTGTGTTAAAGAATGTCTCTTCGTTCTTTGGAACTGATTTCCAGTTTGTGAGCACGATTGCTACCGCTGAGCCAGGAGATATTCTTCCTGGTGATGTGAATAATGACAAAGACTTTGATTACGTTGTGCTTGATGTTGCAAATGAATCAATAAATGTCATCAATGGTAATGGCTCGGGTACTGTGCCCCCATTCTCCACTGTCTCTTCGAAGAATCTCCCTTGGAATAGTGGACCAGTTGAGTTTGCGTTCGCCGATTTAGATAGTGACTCAATGGACGATATCGTTACCGTCAACGATGGCGATGGGACGATTAGTATCTTACTTGGCAACGGTACTGGCTTCAGAACACGTGGAACTGGATTGGGAAATGCAAACTCAGTCTCAGTAGGCAACAACCCACAAGAAATCACTGTGGAAGATTTTGATAATGATGGCGACGCAGACTTTGTCATATCCCTTGTTGGCACATTGTCAGGCAATCGAGAGATTGTAATTATTCGAAATGACACCCCCGCTCTTGGAAGTGTGAACCTCGCGCAAAGCACCGAGACAGTTGGCTCTGGTGGTGAGCCTACCCTTTTAGATCATGGCGATATCGATCAAGATGGTCTTGAAGATATCGTTTGCCTCATCGATTTAGCACCTAATATGCGAGGGAACAATTCTCCTGCTATCGCCGTGTATTTCAACACAACTGAGGTTGTCGTAGATTGTGCAGCTGATGTAGATGGTGACGGCGTAGTTGCAGTAAATGACCTCCTTACTGTCATTGCTAGCTGGGGCAGTGCCGATGCCACTCTTGATCTTGATGGTAGTGGTATTGTTGACGTTGGTGATTTACTTGTGATCATCGCCGCTTGGGGTTCGGTTTCCTGCTAACAAAAAAAACCAAACTCATTGAATCGGTGGTAGCATTTAATCTGTATGCTTCAGCAAGTCTCCATTCACCAAGATTCATCTCCAGAGCTTGTTGCATTTCTGCGAAGTCTACGGCAAAACGTGAATTTTACTGGCGATGTTTCTTCAGCACTTGCAAGAAGAGTTACTGCTTCTTCAGATAACTCAATTTGGCAACAAACGCCTCAAGCAGTCATCTCACCTCGAACTGAACGTTGTATTTGTACAATTGTAGAACTTCTTGACCAACCTCAATATAGAACCATCTCGATGACACCTCGCGGTGGTGGAACGAGCACTGCTGGTCAGTCACTCACAGATTCGATCACTCTTGATTGCAAACGATACTTAAACTCGATATTGGACTACGACGAGGAGTCAAAACAAGTTCATGTTGAGAGTGGAGTCATTCTAGATGATGTGAATCGTGAATTAGCACAATTTGGAGTTAAGGTTGGTCCAACTGTAGCGACTTCATCTCGAGCAACGATTGGTGGCATGATTGGCAATGATTCTGCAGGCAAGGGCTCAAGTGTGTATGGGAAGATGAGTGATTGTGTTGTGACAATGAAGACTATTCTCCGCGGCGGCTCCACTATACATGATCGGCCGGAACTCGTACAAAGTGTGAAAAACGCATGTGATACGGCACGCCCATATTTTTCTGAATATTGGCCACTCTTACCAAGATTTGCAACTGGTTACAACCTGCCTATGGCATGGGATGGTCAATCGTTTGACATCAATCGAATCTACTGTGGATCTGAAGGAACATTAGGTGTGACAACTTCTGCATTATTGCAATGTGTTGACATTCCGAAACAAAAAGAACTTGTACTTCTTGGATTTAAATCCTTTGATGAAGCGCTTCGGTGTGGTGAACAGTTACGGAGATTACAACCTTCCGCAATTGAGACAATCGATGAAATGGTCATCGCTGCAGGTAAAAAACATTCGAGTTGGTCGGTGATTGAAAGTGCCAGTGACCACTTTGATGAAGATACTCAAGGATTACTCTTCATTGAATTTTCCAATAAACGAGTACAACATACTCTCGAAGCAATCCAATTTGCACACTCTACTTTTTCACCAATTTCGAGTGCTCACATTACGAGTTCAGCTATGATTGATCAAGTTTGGGCATTTCGATCAAGAAGTGTTGGACTTCTATCTTCTGTTGAAGGCAGACGTACTCCGATGCCATTTGTAGAAGATTGTGCAGTACCACCATCGAATCTTGCTCCCTTCATCAATGAGTTTAAAAACCTCCTACGCCAACATGGGTTGCAAGCTGGCATGTTTGGTCATGTAGATGCTGGCGTGATTCATGTAAGACCTGCTCTTGACATGAAATCAAAAGTTGACCGTGAACTCGTTCGAACAGTCGCTCATGATGTCGCCAAACTTGTTCAATCATATGGAGGAGTTCTTTGGGGTGAACATGGAAAAGGGTTTCGAAGTGAGTTTGGCCCATCAGTTTATGGTCCTGAGATTTGGTCCCAAATGTGCGAAATCAAACGTGCTTTTGACCCGTACAACCAGTTTAACCCTGGAAAGGTCGCACCTGTGCAACATGACGGTGAACTCCTCCCCATCACGAGCACTACTCGTGGCGAATTCGATATTAAAGCATCACCCCTTCCGATACTCTCAAACGCCATGCGGTGCGACGGAAACAGCGAGTGCGAATCTGTTCTCACCAGTGACGCGATGTGCCCTACATCTCGAGTAACAAGAGACCCATTGCATTCTCCTAGGGGTCGTGCAAATTTACTGCGATATTGGTTGCAACAAGTTGGTGAGTCACCTCAATCAAGAAAGGGTACACTTTTTCAACGATTGTTTAATGCGGGGAATCAATATGATTTTTCTCATGAAGTTCGTGGAGCGCTCGATGGCTGTCTTTCTTGTAAAGCGTGTACAAAGGGGTGCCCAATGCAGATAGATATCCCAAACATGCGTTCAGAGTTCTATGAAGCATATTATGGAAGATACCTCCGGCCACTACGTGATTTACTTTGGTTCAAAATGGAGCAAATGATGCCAATTCTAGGGTCACGTTTTGGCTCTCTGTTCCCATCAAAGCTCGTTTCGTCGTTGTTCGGTATTTCTGACGTACCAAAAATCAAGAATTATTCTGCGTTAGGAGTAGATCCTTGCTCCCCTGAAGACGCGGTCTCTCGACATGCAACAATAGCCATTTTGCAAGATACGTTTACGACATATCTGAGACCTCAAGTACTCACAGCTTGTATTGCCATCGCGAAGCAGTTAGGGCACAACGTTGCAGTCTTACATCATCATCAATGTGGCAAGGCCTTACACATCAGGGGTGCGATGCAACGGTTCCGTAACCTTGCCTCTCACAATATTAATTGGCTCACTCCTTTGCAAAATGCCAAGATACCTATCATCGGAATTGACCCTGCTGCAACATTGCTCTGGAGAGACGAATACAGAAAAGTTCCAAATTTAACAATCAATGTTGACGTGTTACTTCCTCAAGAATGGCTACTTCATGAGAATTTACACTCTTTTCAAATTCAAAAGAATTGGCAGTTGTTTCCACACTGTATCGAAAAAGCAGTCGCCCCACATAGTCAGCAACAATGGCAGCAACTTTTTAGCCAACTCGGTTCAACACTAGAACTTGTCGAAACTGCATGTTGCGGTATGGGCGGATTGTTTGGACACGAACGTGAACATAAAAACGAATCGATTGCCATCTGGAACATGCACTGGGCACCACATAATCCGCGGCAACATCAATCGCTTGCCACTGGATATTCATGTTTCAGTCAAGCGTTACGGGCAGAACAACAGCATTTACATCATCCGTTAGAAGTTATTGCCAGCGCCAATCCTGACCTTTAGAAACTGTGGGTCGTAATCCTGGAACTTCCTTAATTTGTTCTTCATCCAGAACCATTCGTAGTCGCATTTGCATTCGATCGTTTAGCTCTTTTCGATTAAATCGGAGCGTCTCTAATCGTAACTGTCTATGAATATCTTCTTTATCCATGTACCCTTCGCTTGATGCAGCGCTAGCATTCGACTGATGATTTGCAATCATCTCTTCACATAAATCCCAATAATCATATCGATAGGATGATGCGATCGATTCTAGTTTGCTTTTTTGGGTTGCATCTAGAGTAGGAATGGCTGACGCTGCAGAAATCATCGTAGACATGTCAGCGCCCTTTCTGAATACATCGGGATACGCTTTTTGCACGAACTCCATTCGAATTTTCCAGAAATCCTTTTCAGGAATCTCCTTTAATAATGAGTCCATAGCATTTTGATTTGCGAGTAGAAGCGCTCTCTTTGTATCTCTTACACCAACGAATGCTTCTCTCCACCTTCGTTGAACTGATTCTGACATTCGTGTTTGAGATTCGTGTTCTTCGAGCAGCCACATTGCATCTTGAAGATGAGCGAGGGTATAGGTGGCCTCAACAAAGTCTGTGTGTTGCGATTCTATATCTGCATGGTACTTCTGCATTGCTGTTCGAATAGCAGAAACACTCTCTTCTGAGATTCCTTGAAGTAGCTCATCGGAGTCTTTCGACATCACGTATAAACCAACTAAGTCAATCGTATCACCCTCTCCTCCACGCCATCCCCAAGGATCGTCTGGTGCTGAATCTCGTTGTCGATTTCGGTGATTCTCGAGCATCTTTACATTCTTGTCTTCACGCTCAAGAGATGTAACAGTGACTAGATCATCGAATAAAAATGTATCTAACTCCGCTACCCCTTCCGCTGCATTTTTACTTAAATCTGTAATCTTTCGAATTTTCTGTGCATGGGAGAGGGATGAATCATTTGAAATCAGTACAGAAGTGTCAGCAGTCTCTTGGTAGATTTCGTCATATCGTTCTCGATATTCGCTATAGACCGCTTCAATAATCGTAGCCCCACTCTCATCTAGGCCTAAAACTAATGAAGAACGCTCAGGAAATGAGGGTGGAATTGGCTTAGGTACAGTTGCTCCACCCTGCAGAGTTGCTTTTTGATTGGTTTCTTCACCATATGCTGAGTCAACTTTCTTAACCTCAATAGATTCTTTCGATTCTACCCATTCACCATTTTCATCTTTGTATTCGACTGATTGAATAGCACCTGATTTTTTTAGTTCCTTTATCTCTTCTGGAGTCAACTCTTTTCCATCAGTTGTTCCCACTACAACTTGTACTTCAGTTGCATTGGCATCTGAAGAAACTTTAACACTCCCTCCAGAAGATTCGAAGCTTCCACTGGATACTTTACTGTTCTTTTTCTTCGAATCTCCTTCCAATTGTGCTACTAATTCTTTGCCAAGAATACTTTCAATTCTTGAAATAGTTTTGTCAACATATTCAGTTCTATTCTGTTGCAGTGCGTCAAGTCGCTCTTCGAATCCACTTTTTGCATCTCCTGCCATAATCGCAACTGTTTGGTTTTGACGGGATCTTTCAATGACTTCTGCATGTGTTTCGGACATCGATGTCCATTTCGATCGAAACACTTTTTGAAGTTCTTGTAAATCTATTTTCTTACTTTCAGAGATTGAGTTTAATCCAACTGCAACATTAAAATAATCTTCGACCTTCGTGCCACCTCGTACAGCATCACGAAATGATTTGCCGAAGTACCACTGTTGGAGTCGATACGCATCTTCTTCGCTTAACAATACATGTAATCGTTTCCACGTATTCCAGTTCAATTGGCTGATTTCGTATACCTGATTAACGAGAGGTTTCAACAATATCTCACCACGACGTTTTAAATCTTCAATCGCTTCAGGATCTGCCATAAACCGCATCATTAATGCTTGTTGATCTAACCCGCGAATGTTAAGATCATCTATCTGATCAAGAAGCAGCCTCACAGTGACAATGACTGAATCGAATCCACCTTTAGCTTCTTTTAAATACCTCTTGTCATATATATCAAGTACCTCATCTATCTCAATTGATGACTCCGCATTTAAACTTTCAAAGAGAGAACGAATGTTAACCCTTGCTCCTCTGTTTAACTCACCAAGCATTTCTAATGCAATCATTTCATATGCTTGGAGCTCGCGAGCAAGTTCAATTCGCTTCAAGTCTACGCGCTGGCTCTCAGTCAACATTCCGGATACTTCTTCGAAGAATAAAGTGTCTGACTGATGGATTGCGCGGATAGCGCGTTCTGCTTTTCGGATTAGCCCTTCAACAAGTTCACGTTCTGGAATTTCAAATTGCATAAATCCGAACGTTTCAGCAGCTTCTGCGATGCCGTCTTCAAATTCTTTGATTTCACCCGAACGTACTCGAGCAAAGTCTAACAAATATCGATCATACACTTCGAGAAGCGCTTCTTGCTGTGCAGCTCCCATTTGGAGTCGATTCGACATTAACTCGACTTCACGAACTTTTATTGGATCTGAGAGAATCGGAATTGATTGAGCAACTGTTACATTGGAAACAACCAAACTAAGAACCCAAACAACTGGGACGAATACACTCTTAAGTTTCAACATGAATTTTGACCTCTTTCTTTTGATCTCTTTCCTGATTTGTATTGTACCAATTATAAACAACGCAACGAACAGTTGTTCATTGCGTTGTCGTTATTACTAAGGGGTTTTGCGGGCTATGCTGCTTTGCTCGGTCGTATGTTACGCCCTACTGTTCGCTGATCTTCAGGTGCTCGCCTGTTAGCTTCAGTTGTAATTTTTGTTTTTAAATCAGAAGGTGAACTTGCCCAAAGATCTGCACCAATTTCTTCTGCAAGACCTTCTACTCTGTTAAAGAGCCCACCACCTACAACGATTTGAGTTTGGGGAGATGCGCCAATTGATTTTATAGTGTCAATAATGTTCCGAATATGTGGCGCATCACATGGAGCTGAAGAAAACATGCACAGCGCATCTGGTTTACAATCGTTTGTTTCTGCAAGAATTTCATCTGCTGGTACCCCACCACCACCAAATCGCACTTGCCAACCATCTGCTTCACATAAATCCGCAACAATTTGTGCGGCTAGATCGTCTGCTTCATTAGGACCGCAAAAGAGCAGAATTGATTTGTCGTTTGATTCTTGCTGTGTGTACCCTGCTTGAACTTGATCAACTAAACTTCTAAGTAATCGGGTCGCATAATGATGCGCGACACTTGTCATCTGGTCGTTTCTATAAAGTGTATTGATTGAATCGAGAATTGGCCAAAACCCATTTTCAGAAATTTCTTCTGGTGTCCAGCCAGATGTAATCGCTTCAGCAACAAATGCCCTTGCAGATTTACGGTCACCAGTAACAAGGAGAGGAAATAGTTTTTCAATAAAAGTATCAGTGTTCACAGCAAAACCCCTTTTGCGTTGTAGGCCTCTTTTCCACGAGGCGAGAGAACTGTCAGAGACAGTGTCCGTAGAGTGCCACGGTGGCAACTTGACCCAAGGACAACCTTACAATCGTTTGGTACAGCTTCTCCTCTCGACAAATATCTAAGAATTACAAATTGTCGCGATATCGGACACGCCTCCCGCGTCAAAATAGTGGGAGACCTCTAATCATTGTTGGTCGAACAGCAGTATTATAGGACTATCAGAATACGTGTAACTCCCTGTAAACAAGGAGTATACGTCTCTATGAGAACGGCAAACTATAAACAGTTTTGTCTGTGGATCCTTAGTCGCAAGCGCCCCAGTTTCCAACGACTTCAAGAAGATCAATCACATCAATAGTGCCATCACCGTTGATGTCACATCCAGTTCCAGTGCCCCATGCATCGATGATCGCGAGCATATCGCTCACATCAACAACACCATCACCATTGCAATCAGCAT
This sequence comes from uncultured Isosphaeraceae bacterium, assembly GCA_964624985.1. Taxonomy (GTDB): domain Bacteria; phylum Planctomycetota; class Phycisphaerae; order Phycisphaerales; family SM1A02. The sequence continues at coordinate 7,762 of CAZVAE010000002.1, forward strand.
CACATGGAGGATCATCTGAACCTAACCAACCTACAACTGCATTCATGAGGGCTGTTTGACTACTTGAATCCATAGCTTCAATAGGGAATCCTAAGAAGATAGCGCTGCCACCATGCTCCCCATCAAGTCGAACTGCAGCGTTTCCAGCATTTCCATCGAACGCAAGTTGCGCATCTGCAGATGGTGACACTGTGTCACTATAGTTTGTGTAAGGGTAGTTTAGGGAGACTGATCCGAGTGGTTCAAAAATATCCGCCCCGACAACTGATGTTTGACCAACATCGCTCACAAAACTAGAGATGCCTAAGTAATTTTGACCAAAGGTCGTTAAACCATTATCCCAAAGATAATCTTGCGATGAAATCAACAAGTGACCACCTGCTTCTATATACGTAGCGAGTGCAGATTCACCTTCGCTGCCTGGTCCTGCAAAACCGCCCCATTCATCACCAGTAAACCAAACTACAAGTGGATATCCTTGCATCGTACTAGCATCAGGTTCATTGTTTGAATTATTTGTATCATGGATTTCATACAAGATTCCCACACTATCTAACATGTCGGTATATGTTGAACGAACATCTGGTGAATTGTCATCATCGTCAATGAGCAATATTGACATTGCATCAGTTGTTCTAAATGTCCACCACGAAGTCCAATCTCCTTCACCACAATTATTCGATGCATTGATTCTCCAGAAGTATGGAGTGTTTGAATCGAGCATCATAGGTAACTGGAATGTCGTTGAATCAACGTCACTGTTTTGATAGACAATGCCTGATTCACTTTGCGTTGTTGATACTTGAATATGCCAATTGATGGCACCACTACCAGCAACCCATTGGAATGTAGGCGCAAGACCTACTTCGGTTTCACCATTCATTGGCTCGGTTAGCGTTGCCATTCCAGGATAATCACCAGAAACATTAACTTGAGTCGCTGTTTCGTGATACGTAGAATCTGAAGAAGTCCCTCGTACATTGAACATGAATAATCCATCGTTGACCGTATCATCAACTGACACAGTCATCGTTACGTCGTTACCAGGAAGAACTGGATTCTCAGAGAATACTGCAGTGATGCCAGCTTCTGGTACGGAAGAGAGAGTAATCGGATGATTGTATCCCATGATCTGCCCAACATGAACGGTGTAGTCAACGCTTGATGGTGCACAAACGGATTGCGAGCTCGGGTCAACTGAAATCGAAAATCCTGGTTGTGCCGCTGCGTTATAACACACCACAGCAAAATCTTGATCAATTTCATCGCCCGAGTTAGGAATACCATCTGAATTTAAGTTGGCTGCTGAAACTTTTATTGTCACTTGTCCCGGAGGAGTTGGGCCTAAGAATACACCTTCAGTATTATTTCGATCATCAGCAGAACCACCTGAAACTGACCATCCCTGTGAACCGAAGTTGTTTCCTCTATATGTTGTCAATCCAGACGAAACTGTTAAGTCAAGATCATTGTTCCAAGCTGGTGTACTGCCTCCTAAACCGTGACCAACTGCATCACTCCAGACCAACATAATTTTCATTGGTTTTGAAGGGTCAAGTGGTGAGACTGTTGCTTCCCATTGATCTCCTGTTTGCTCAAGAACAACTGGAGCATCGTAATAACGAACACTGTCTGATGGATTATCCAGAAGTGAACTTAAATTCATTCTGCCCCAACCTTGTTTTGAATCGAACGGATGTCCAAGGGTTCCACCATCAGCATCATCATTGCCCGCGAGATCGGATGCGCTTGCAGCCAAAGCTGCCTTGATCAATGACGGTGACGGTGTCTCGTCATATTCATTTTGGTACTGTTCAACGAATAGCGCAACACCACCTGCAACTTGAGGACACGCCATACTTGTCCCGCACATCAATGTATATGAACCGGGGACTGTTGAAAGTGTTTGGCAACCAGGAGCAACGATATGAGGAATTGTTCTTCCATCGAGACATGGACCATGTGCTGAGTTACTTGAAACATCGTTGATTGCACTGTATTGATTCCCACTCCCATCACGCATTTTTGTTGAACCAACAGTTAAGATATTCTTCGCCTCATCAGGAGACCCTTGTGAACTTGTACCGCCATTGCCATTCATGATTGCAAGGACGTATGTGAATTCCTGATTCCCAAGCATTTGGGGATTCGCGTCTTTGACGCCGATATCAACTTCAAGAGTATCAATGTCGTATCCTTGAGGTGAACCTGCAGGACCCCAACTGTTGCTCGATGCGATTGCCCCACTCATTGATGATTCTTCAATGAGTTGCGTCATGCCCCCAGGGGATTGAAAGACTGGGGAGTACACTTGGTTGATTAGAGAGACCCCAGGTGCAACACCTTGTCCCTGTAAAAAACCATTGCTGTCGGTACTGCCACTATTCCCAGTTGCGCCAACTGTTCCAGCGCAGTGCGTACCGTGGGAACTTGATGAACCACCAGCACAACTTTGTCCAGAACAAGGAACGAATTGTCCTGATAAATCAGGATGATTTTCATCTGACCCACCGTCTACGATTGCAACAATGACATCGTTCCCTGTGAGTCCAATCTCTTCAAGCCAATCCGCATATCCGGGATATGCCATGTTGCCTGCGTCAACGTTCCCTGCGTTGACTTGGTTACTCATTTCGCTTCGCAGACCGCCATCTGTCGGTTTAGGTTGAATGGTATAAACGCCTTGAATTGTTGATATATCTAGAAACGTTGAACCTGCAGAAATGAAACTAATCACTTCAAATCTTGAGTCAATGATTGTGTGGTCTATTCTGCTTGCACCTATTTGGCGTAACTGTTCAATTGTTCGTTCAGTATCTACACCTCGATACATAAGAAGTTGCGTCTCAATTGGAGCGCTGCCTAAGTTTCTGTTTTTTGGAAGAACTTTGTACCCATTGAGAAAATCGCCACTCCATCGAACGTGAGGAAGAGTTGTCACTGCATCACGTTCTGAAGCATGGCCCCATGTGATGTAGGTGAACGGGTGTATGTATTGAATAGGGATTAAACCATGATCGACAAGTGAGTTTACCCATTGCTCTTGAATAGGACCATCAAACTGAACTAGACGGAGATCATTGCCTTCTTGATTCGCAACAGCCCAATCCGTAGGCAGTTGGTCTTGCATATGTAATGGATCAAAAGTCTGTTCACCAAGAGTTAAGGTAAAATCTTGATGAACTGGAGTTGCTGTGATTTTGTTCGGTTTTGTATGTCCAAAAGCGGTTAAGCTCATGACAAGAGCAAGAATTAAGGTGCAACTATATCGAATCATTATTGGTCTCCGTCTTCGTCTTCGTCTTCGTCTTCGTCTTCGAATGGTCCTCTAGCATACAATATTGTTCGGAAACTCCAAAGTACTAGTTTCATAAAACACGATTTAATGTGCAGAAAACAAGGAAACGTCTAGAAAATGACGCCTTATCGGACAGATTTGCGTATCTAAAACTCGCAACTTCTTGGTGCTCTTGCGAAGGGGATCACATCGCGAATGTTTGCCATTCCTGTTGCGTAAAGAATTGTTCTTTCAAATCCTAAACCAAAGCCAGCATGGGGTACTGTGCCATACTTTCGTAAATCACGGTACCACCAATATGGTTCCGGCTCGAGGTTGCATTCTTTAAGCCGAGCATCAAGAACATCTAAACGTTCTTCACGTTGCGAGCCACCAATAATCTCTCCAATTCCGGGAGCAAGGACGTCCATTGCAGCAACAGTTTTTCCATCATCATTCAGTCGCATGTAAAAGGCCTTAATATCTTTGGGGTAATTCATAAGGACAACAGGTCTACCTACAAATTCTTCTGTGAGCCATCGTTCATGTTCGGATTGCAAATCACTACCCCATTGCACTGGAAAATCAAACTTGGTTCCAGATTCTTGGGCGTTCACTAACGCCTGAATTGCATCGGTGTACTCCATGCGTTCAAAACTAGAAGAAACAAATGACTCAAGTCGTTCGATGCATCCCTTGTCGATTCTTTGCTGAAAGAATTCCATGTCATCAGGTCGTTCGTTTAACAAGTCTGTAAAAATCGATTTCAAAAAATCTTCTGCCAAGTTTGCATCATCATGCAAATCTGCAAATGCAATCTCTGGCTCAATCATCCAAAACTCTGAAAGATGCCTCGACGTGTTTGAGTTCTCTGCTCTGAATGTCGGACCAAATGTATACACCCTACTTAAAGAACACGCATACGTTTCAACATTGATTTGACCTGATACTGTGAGAAACGACTCTTTACCAAAGAAATCCTTATCAAAATCAACACTACCTTCATCAGTCTTAGGTGTATTCACAATGTCAAGTGTTGATACACGAAACATTTCACCTGCCCCTTCGCAATCACTTGCTGTAATGATTGGAGTATGCACCCAAAGAAAATGATTGTTGTGAAAGTAACGATGTACTGCCTGCGACAGGCAATCCCGAACTCGTGCAATCGCTGCGAATGTGTTCGTTCTCGTTCGTAAGTGAGAAACTGTGCGCAAATACTCAAAAGTATGTCGTTTAGCAGAAACTGGATACGTGTCTGGATCTTCTACGTTCCCTACCACATGGACCAATTCTGCCTGCAACTCAACACTTTGCCCCTTACCTTGTGATTCAACGAGCGTGCCTGTTACTTCAATAGACGCACCTGTGGTGAGATGTAAAATTTCATCTTCATAATTCGGGAGTTCATTCGTTGCGACAATTTGCAGGAGGTGAAAACAACTTCCATCTGAGATTTGGATAAATGAAAGCCCTGCTTTTGAATCCCTTCGCGAACGTACCCAACCTTGCACTGTCACCTGTTCACCAATTGGGACAGATTCGCCTTCTGCTGGGGTCAGCATGGAGCGGAGTAATGATGCGTTTGTTTCGTACGTCATAAGGGAGCGAATAATACCACCTTTTAAACACCGACACACTACTCAAATCCCCCCGACACCTGCCAAGACGGCAGTCTATATGCGAACTAAAACCTCCTTGACAGCCCAGAAATAGGATACATTCGGCATGAGATTTGCACTTAAGTGTTGGTACTAACGTATGAAAAACCCTCGCACAAAAACCGAAACTTCCAATCCTCAAGAACGGCTGAATCTACTGTTGACCTGTGGGTCTTGGCGAAAGGATTCCCCAATTCTCCAACTTCCCCAATTGTTGGGACCTTTTGGAATTCGCAGTTTATCGGCTAATAATGGGGAAGAAGCGGTACAGGTGATTGAAAGTAGTGAAATCCATATTGCAATCGTAGACCTTGCCATTCCGATTTCACAGAACACTTTAGATACTCGACCTGGAGGTGAAAGAGTACTGCAGTTGCTCCGCCGACTACAGCCACAACCCCCTACAATTGTCATTCGACCTAAGCAATCCTCACATCGAGAGAATGCGCGGAGTTTGGCACGTTCTCTGCAAGAAGGAGCATTTACAGTCGTGGATAGACCTGCTGTGTTAGAAACGCTGTTAGATGCACTACAACGAGTACTTCGTAGACATTACTCAAATCGATGGCCCCTTCGGGGCTGGAACACATAAATCAACTGTAGCAAACGCTACACTAGTAATTGCAAAGGAAAGAAGGAGAATCTCATGAACGTAAAACCACTAGGCGACAAATTACTTGTCCAACGAGCTGAAGCTCAACAACAAACCGAAAGCGGAATCTATTTGCCTGAGTCAGCAAAAGATAAACCGAAGGAAGGCAAAATTATCGCCGTTGGAAACGGCCGCCTAAACCATGACACTGGAAATCGAATTCCCTTTACGGTTCAGCAAGGCGACCATGTACTCTTTAGTTCATATGCTGGAACTGAGATTAAGATTGACAATAACGAATATTTGATTATGACCGAGGATGACATTCTTGGCATTATCGATGCTTAACTGGGAAGGATGTCGCCATGGAACGCGGACCTCTACTTGAAATACTTACTGATATGATAGGTACGGATAAAGAACTATCCGTTGTCTTATGGGGTGAAGATACACCTATCGAAATTCGACAAGTCCTAAATGCTGAGAAACTCACGAGTACTCAAGGCATACTTGTACAAACTCAATCAAACAACATCTGGATTGATAGCTCGCACGTTTCTGCAGCTTGGCAAGTCAGATCTGATATTTAAGGAAAGAAGAAAAAAATGACAGCGAAACAAATTGCATTTGATATTGAAGCACGTGAAAAAATGCTTAATGGCATTCAGAAACTTGCAAAAGCGGTAAAAACTACTCTTGGACCTTCGGGCAAAGTGGTCGTTCTGGAAAAATCATTTGGCGCACCAACAGTGACTAAAGATGGGGTTACTGTTGCAAAAGAAATTGAACTTGAAGATGCTTGGGAAAACATGGGTGCTCAGATGGTCAAAGAAGTTGCCTCAAAGTGTTCAAAGGATGCTGGAGATGGCACGACAACTGCAACTGTGTACGCCGAAGCAATTTTCAAAGAAGGTTTAAAAAATATCACAGCTGGTGCTCATGCGAATCAAGTTCGAAGAGGCATCGACTTAGGTGTTGCATCGATTGTAAATGAACTCCAATCGATGTCGAATGAAGTGACTGATTCAAACGAAATTGCTCAAGTTGGAACTTGTGCTGCAAACCAAGACAGCGACATTGGTGCCATTATTGCCAAAGCAATGGATAAAGTTGGCAAAGATGGCGTGATTACGGTTGAGGAAGGGCAATCATTAGAAACAGATGTTGAACTTGTCGAAGGCATGCAATTTGATAAGGGATATTTAAGCCCCCATTTTGTAACTGATACAACTGGAATGCTTGTAAATCTAGAAGATTGCTACGTCCTTATTCATGAGAAGAAAATCAGTACTGCAAAAGATCTACTTCCAGTATTAGGGAAAGTTGCAGAGTCTGGGAAGGCGCTTCTTATTGTTGCTGAAGATATTGATGGCGAAGCTCTTGCGACTCTAGTTGTCAACAAGTTGCGAGGAACCATCAAGGTTTGTGCAGTCAAAGCACCTGGTTTTGGTGATCGCCGAAAAGCGATGCTCCAAGATATCGCAATACTGACAGGTGGCGAGCCAGTGATGGAAGAACTTGGCATGAACCTTGAATCATTAGAACTTTCGCAACTCGGTAGAGCTAAGAAGGTTTCAGTCGATAAGGATTCCACCACAATTATTGAAGGTGCTGGAAGTTCCTCTGACATCAAAGGTCGAATTGATCAGATACGAGCTCAAATCGAAAACACATCCTCAGACTACGACGCAGAAAAACTACAAGAGCGACTTGCAAAGCTTGCGGGTGGCGTTGCTCAAATTAACGTTGGTGCTGCAACTGAAGTCGAGATGAAGGAAAAGAAGGCACGTGTTGAAGATGCATTACATGCATGCCGTGCAGCAGTTGAGGAAGGTATCTTGCCTGGTGGTGGAGTTTCTGCGATTAGAGCAAGACGTGCACTTGAAGGTACTCGTAAAAAAGCGAAAGGTGACGAAAAACTAGGTATTGATATCCTAAGTAGATCGTTAACTGCTCCTATTCGACAAATCGCTGAAAACTGTGGTTTGGATGGCTCAATAGTTTGCCAAAAAGTAGAGGATTCAGCGGACGACAGTTACGGTTTTAATGGACTTTCTGGTGATTTTGAAGATCTGATTTCTGCAGGTGTAATCGTTCCCACGAAGGTTGAACGAGTTGCGATTCAAAATGCAGCGAGCATCAGCGGTTTGTTGCTCACTACTGATTGCGCAATCACTGATATTAAAGAGAAGAACTCTGCTTCTCCTGCGGGAATGGATGACATGGGTTTCTAAAGTCTTGAACAATCTTTGATATAAAACAAGGAGTACCGCGCAAAAACGCGGTACTCCCTATTTTTTACCACTCTGATTTTTTCCCCTCCAAAAAATCAGGGGCACCTTCTCTTAAAAAATACTACGCACAAAATGTGAATGCGGTTCCACAATCTCTTTGTTAGAATGTCATTCAAGTTATGGGCAAAAGAGCATCACACAGGCGAAACCACAGGCAACAGAGTCACAATCAATCCCATGCAGAGGCAAAACTAGTTCCTGTCCTTCAAGGCAATCCCCTCGTTCCTACTGAAGAGGCCATGTGGATTGACGAGGAATGCGATTTTATTGAACTTTGTGATGAGTTGAAAGCAAATGGAGTATTCGCATTTGATACAGAGTTTATTGGTGAAGATTCTTACTCCCCGCACATATGCCTTATTCAAGTTGCAACAACAGAGAGTGTTGCTCTCATCGACCCATTCAAAATCAAAGATCTCTCACCACTTTACTCACTCATCACAGACCCGAACGTGACCATCTTGCTTCACTCCGGTTCTCAAGATTTAGAACCTGTTGCAAGAGAACTAGGTAAACCTCCCCAAGCAATATTTGACACGCAACTCGCAGCCGGTCTCATCGGATTTCCATGGCCTCTTTCATTGACAAAGTGTATTGAGACTGTTCTCAAGCATAATGTGGGTGGACATTTTACTTTTTCCCAATGGGATGCTAGACCACTTTCTCATCGCCAGCGAGTCTACGCAGCCGATGATGTTCGATATCTGCACGCAATTTATGACTACTTGGTTCGAAAACTTGACGAGTTAGGAAGAGTTGGGTGGGCAGAAGAAGAATTTTCTACCCTGACTTCTATGGAAGCGTATACCTTTGATTTACAGACGATTGTTAAACGAATTTGTAGATCAAAAAATCCTCGCAAAAAAGAAATCCAACGCATTCAATCAATAGCGAGGCTCCGAGAAGATATTGCGAAACAGAAGAACCTCCCTACTCGTGCAGTTATCCCAAATGAATGCGTACTTGCGTTAGGAAAAAAGCCAGTTGAAACGGTTTCTCAACTTTCAACATTGAAAGGTTTTCCTAAAAATATTGCAAATCAATTTGGCAAACAGATATTACTAGCAATTGAACATGCACCATCCGAAGAACCCGTATATATCAGAAGACCAAACCCATTAGAAAAGGAAACGCTCGTCAGGCAAGAACTTGACGGCGCTTGGTCTCTCTTTAATGCATGGTGTATTGGTAATCAACTTTCAGCAGGGCTCGTCACGAGTCGGCCAATTTTTACAGATTGGTATCTGTCACTTCGGGAAGATGGTGAACTTCCCCAATCTCGATTGACTACTGGATGGAGAAGTGAAGTGTCAACTCAATTTTCAAACATGATTCTAGGTCAAAACGAGCTCATTTTTTCATACAGCACAACGTTTCAAGCAAGAAGTTCATCCTAAAGCTACAAATATCACGATGTACTCTATTGCAATGTACTTTTTTGTTACTTCCCAATGCAGCAACTGATACTCTAAAAGAATGACACGCGAACGAATCATCTCTCCTGTACAACTTAAATCTGATCCAGAACCGCAGGCGGACGTATTCGAGGAACGACCTTCAATTCGACCCACGACTCTGGAGCAGTATCTTGGTCAACGGGAATTGCGTGAACGACTATCTGTAGCGCTCGATGCGGCAATTGAACGCCATGACCCAATGGAGCACGTGTTGCTGTACGGACCGCCCGGCCTTGGCAAAACAACACTTGCGCATGTTATCGCCAATGAACTGGGAACCCGCGCTTGGGTTACATCGGGTCCTGCGTTAACGAAGGGGAGTGACCTTGTAGGCACATTGACAAGAATGGAACCGAACGATGTGTTGTTTATTGATGAAATCCACCGATTGCCCGCAGCAGTAGAAGAGTATATCTATCCTGCAATGGAAGATTACAAAATTGATTTCACCCTCGATTCTGGTATGCATGCTCGGGTCGTAACATATAACCTACAACCCTTCACACTCATCGGAGCAACGACAAGAGCGGGGCTGTTAACTTCTGCATTAAGAAGTAGATTCGGAATTGTGCACAACATCCGTTTTTATGACATTGATGAACTTGCTGCTATCGTCAACCAAGCAATTCCAAAACTAGGCATGAACAAACTTGATGATGCTTCTCTGCATCGTGTCGCTTCTAGGAGTCGGGGCACGCCTCGAATTGCGCTCCGATTACTTCGCCGTGTTCGTGATTATGCTCAAGTCCGCTACAACAATGCGGTAAGTACAACTGTCATAGACGAAGCATTAGCATTGGAGGGAATAGATAAGGGTGGCCTCGACGCGCTTGATCGAACTTACCTTGATACTCTTCTAATGATTTACGATGGTGGTCCAGTAGGGGTTGATGCAATTGCAGCAACGATGGGTGAGGATGTAGGGACATTGCAGGATGTTGTCGAACCCTACCTCCTTCAAATTGGATTTCTTGCTCGGACTCGCCAAGGTCGAAAAATCACCGAATCGGGTAAAAAACACCTTGATACGCCTTCGTAGTTTAAAAAAAACGAAATTTTTCGCACAGAATCCACAAAAACTTATTTTTTTTGACAAAATTACACTTGGCAAGAGAATGGAATTCAACAATGATATACGTGGTCGGACGGGCTCGATGAGTTCGTTTCACAACAATAGGCTCGACCGCATGTCTTTCTGCCTAAGATTCACAGGTAATCTGTCGTACGATTACCGTTTATTCAAAGAAGGATAGAAGGTTTTCTGAACCCTAAGTCCATATTTAAGCGTATATATTTTTATCTCTAATTATGAAGGAAAAACGCTCATGAACAAGAAGCAACTCGAACAAGGGTTTACAATCGTCGAACTGCTCGTCGTCATTTCGATTATTGCACTCCTCATCGGTATCTTGGTACCAGCAGTCCAAAAGGCCCGTGATTCAGCCAAGGTTACACAATCAAAATCAAACATCCACCAAGTGATGTTAGCGTTACAAACGTACGCTTCTGATCATAACGACCGTAACTTTACTGCTGCACCGGATAATCTCTCCACAGGAGAACGCAGAGGCATGAACATGTCGCAAGCGATTGATGAACTTTCTGAGCCCGGAACTGCATTTGACTTAGGCATACGTCTAGGAAATGTTGGTGAAGATGACAGTGGTATTGTCTACTCAATGTCCAAATCATATGTTGGTGACGTCTGTGGTGTTGCACCCTACTGTTTCCAATCAGGTAAAACTGAAAGTCTTACGGGTCGTCCTGGATACGGTGTTTGGCGATATCCTAACGCAATGCAAGTTGCTGAATATATGGACGGCGATACCCTCCATGACGCGTACTTTGCACCAAAAGATGAAGTTCCTTTACGAGCCATCGAAGATTGTGATGACGTTACAGGTTCGTACTGCTTGACAGCAGCGATGGCTGAGTCAGTATTAGGAAACCCCGCAGGTGGCACAGTTCAGTCAAACATGTTCGCAGTACCATCAAGTTACTGCATTTCACCATGCATGATGTACAACCCTGGTGTATACCAATTACATATGACTTCAAATCCTAATCAACGTCGCTTGCCAACTGACCCAATGTGGCTTCAACGTGGTTTCAAACCCCCAGCCCTTGACCAAGCACGGTATCCATCCCACAAAACGTGGCTCATGGAACACAACTGGCTACAAAATACAGATACATCAAACGAATGTAACCGATCACACGTTGAAAAAGGCACATGGTTTGTAACTCTAGATGGCGGTGCGTATGGTGATGGCTGCACACCAGGACACTTTAACACGCACCCTGACTCATCTCCTGTCACAGTTTTTGCTGACGGTGCAGTCAAAACATACATTGTGAACGACTTCATCACCGACAGTGCTCGTGTTGACGCTGATCCAGCAAATGGCGACCCACTCGGTGGCCTCTGGATGACCAGTGAAAAAATGACCCAATTGGGTGATTTAGCTATACCTGGTGAATCCAGTGCGTTTGACAATGGACCAAATACAGAGTATTTCTCTGATGTTGCTGAGATTAAATCTGGTGGTGATCCTCTTGACTGGGGTGGTCACACACATACCAAAGATGGTATCCGCGGACGCGATAAACTCGCGAAATAATCGCAAAACGTTTTTCCTTAAGAGGGTCGTGCACACGCATGACCCTCTTTTTTTATGTCCCAAATATAAAATTTCAAACACTGTACACTGCACAAATGCAAGACATGTCACAACATCAACACCTCGTTTTTGACTCTGTTCTACACCTCGTTGCAAACACGCCGCTTCTTAAGACCCACTCCCTCGATACCGGATGTTGTGATTTGTTCTTAAAAATGGAGTCGCAAAATCCTGGGCAATCCATCAAGGACCGCATTGCCATTACGATGATCGACCGAGCAGAACAAGAAGGGAACCTGAAACCGGGCGGACGATTAATTGAAGCAACTGCGGGCAACACAGGTATTGCACTAGCGCTGATTGCTTCTCAAAAAGGATACGACATTACTGTTGTCGTTCCTGACAAAATGAGTGAAGGCAAGATTGCTCATCTCCGTGCGATGGGTGCTCAAGTCATTATGGCAAGGAGCGACGTAGAAAAAGGACATCCTGAGTATTATCAAGATGTTGCAAAACGTCTTGCAGATGAACATGGGTGGTTCTTTGTGAATCAGTTTTCAAATGAAGCGAATGTTGAAGCGCACTATACTTCGACCGGACCTGAAATTTGGCAACAAATGAATGGAGATGTTGATGCAGTTATCATAGGAGTTGGTTCTGGAGGGACTATTACTGGAGTCGGTCAATTTTTGAAAGAACAAAACCCAGAGATAGATATCATTCTTGCAGACCCTGAGGGATCAGTTTTGGCCCCCCTTATCAACGAAGGAAAACATGTAAAAGCGGGCTCATGGTTAGTTGAAGGAATCGGAGAAGACTTCGTTCCTTCGATTACAAACCTTGACCTCGTGACAAAATCGTATCACATTAGTGATAAGGAGACTTTCAATGTCGCCCGTGAGCTTTTAAAGAGTGAAGGAATTCTTGCTGGATCTTCTACTGGTACGCTCGTTGCAACTGCACTGAGATGGTGCCAGGAGCAATCGGAAAAGAAACGAGTCGTGACATTCGCATGCGACCATGGATCAAAGTATCTCTCAAAAATGTTCAATGATTATTGGATGCTTGACCAAGGATTCATCGACAGAGAAAACCATGGGGATTTACGTGATCTCATTACACGCCGTCATTCAACAAAAGAAGATATCACTCTAAATGAGACATTGCCAGTCATTCAAGCCATCAAAAATATGCGTCTTTACGATATAAGTCAGATGGCTGTACTTAACAAAAGCGCTGAAGTTGTTGGCATTCTAGATGAGAGTGATATTCTGCTCGCAGTAACTCAGGATGACAGTAATTTTCAAAAACCAGTACGTGAATTTATGACCACAGAATTGTCAACCGTCACAGCAGATGATGGGATTGAGGCACTGATGCCCTTATTTGCTCAAGACAAAGTGGCAATTGTGTTCGATGGTGAAAGGTACCTCGGTTTGATAACTAAAATTGATTTGATAAACCATTTAAGAAAGCAGTTGCCACGGTGAGTAAACCACAACATTTTGATTCACAAGTCGTCCACGCAGGACAATCCCACGAAGAAGTCACTGGGGCAGTGATGCCTCCTATCTTTCTATCGTCGACGTATGCACAAGAATCACCTGGTGTACATAAGGGATTTGAATATACACGTAGCCACAATCCAACACGGTATGCACTTGAACGATGTATTGCTCGATTAGAGACATCAAACTTGACGGAAGAAGAAGATGCTTCATTCGGAGGCTTCGCATTTTCTAGTGGGATGGCAGCTGTTTCAACAACCCTTGACTTACTTGACAGCGGCGATCATGTCATTGCCATGGATGATTTGTACGGTGGTACAAATCGGTTGTTCAACCAAGTCAAGAAGCGAAGTTCGGGTTTAGATTTCTCATTTATCGATCTCACAAGTTTAGAGGCGCTTGAAAGTAGCATCACTAGTAAGACCAAACTAATCTGGATTGAAACACCAACAAATCCGATGTTAAAGCTTGTTGATCTTGCCGGTGTAGTGTCAATAGCCAAAGATCGAGGCATATTGCTCGCATGTGACAATACGTTTGCTACACCAGCATTACAACGCCCACTGGAAATTGGTTTTGATATTGCTATGCACTCAGCAACAAAATATCTCGGTGGCCACAGCGATGTTGTTTCTGGAATCCTCGTCACTGGATGTAAAGACCTTGCTGAACGAATACGATTTGTACACAATTCTGCTGGTCCTATTCTAAGCCCGTTTGATTCGTACCTAGTACTTCGTGGTATCAAAACTCTTGCACTTCGGATGAAGAGACACTGTGAGAGTGCTATGAAGATTGCAATTTGGCTTGAATCTAACCAACATGTTGAGAAGGTGATTTATCCTGGCCTACCATCTCATCCTCAATATGAGATTGCACAAAAGCAAATGCAACTTGATGGCAACCCTGCGGGCGGCGGAATGATAACGTGTATTCTTAAGGGAGGATTGAAATCCTCAAAGACATTCTTAGAACGGCTGCGTCTCTTCTCTCTTGCTGAGTCACTTGGTGGAGTGGAATCGCTTGTCGAACACCCAGCAATCATGACACATGCCTCAGTTCCCAATGAGGTGAGAGCTGAACTTGGTATTGATGATGGTCTTGTTCGATTTAGCGTTGGAATCGAAGATTCAGATGACCTCATCAGCGATATAGAACAAGCCCTCACGTAAATTCGTATGAATCGAATCGACCTATCACTTCATATTCCACATAAACGCCCCCCGAACGTTGATGCCGCTATCAAAGCGTCAAATGAGGGGGCTGGACATGGCGATGAACAATGGAGGGCTCTTTGGAGAACTCCGAATCGACAAACTCAGATTGAAGAAATAAATACACTCGTCCAATCGTTGCGGCCATGTAAAAATCTGCTCGTTATTGGGATTGGCGGTTCTGCCCTTGGCACAAAGGCACTACACACTGCGCTTGCAATCGATACAACAACAACAACTTTATACGTATTGGATAATATTGATCCAGATCGTGTTACAAAGACAATTCACCAAATTCTACAGAATGACCCTGACTCTTCAGAAACTGTCATCGCTCTTGTTTCTAAATCAGGAGAGACCGCCGAGATTGCTGCACTTTACATGGTGGCAGAACAAAAACTTCCAAATGCTTCGTTTGTGGCGATCACTGGAATAGGTGGCTCATTACATGCTTTAGCAACAACTAAGGGCTGGCCTACTCTTCAGATTCCAGAAGGAGTAGGAGGTCGCTTTAGCGTACTCTCCCCTGTTGGACTATTCCCAGCTGCAATGTGTGGGATAGATATCCAAGAACTTCTAGATGGTGCAAATGAATTAGATGCATGTTGTTCCGAGTTGCAAAACAATCTAGCTGCTGAACTTGCATCGAGTTTAGTCGCAGCCTTGCATCAGAATCAAAATATACATGTCATGATGCCATACTCTGACAAGCTCTCGCAATTCGCACTTTGGTATGTACAACTGTGGTCTGAATCTTTAGGCAAGATTGATGGTAATGGAAATCGAATAGGACCAACACCCCAAGCCGCGATAGGGGCGACAGACCAACACAGCTTGCTCCAACTCTGGAGAGAAGGTCCAAAGGATAAGGTGATTGGATTTATTCGAGTTGAAGAGTTCTCCTCGAATGCTTCTCTAGGGGACCAACTCTACAGCGATTCACACCAGTGGCTATCTGGTCAATCTCTACAAGCACTCATGCATGCCGAACAGCAATCGACAGAGCAATCTGTACAGGAAGCGGGACAATCAACTTGGACTATCTCTATTCCTTCACTATCCCCGTTCTATATGGGCCAACTCATCGCGCTCTGGCAGATTACCGTAGCAATCGCAGGGCGACTTTTAAACGTGAATCCCTATAACCAGTCAGGTGTTGAACTGGGCAAACAGTTGACGAAAGAGTCTTTTGTTCCCAAAGTTGATTAAAAGCTCTAACAGTGAGCTTAACTTAAAATCGAGCAATACGTGGCGGTGGTATCTCCCCTAGATCATTTTTGTCAATCGTCGAAGCACCTTCATTCTCTTTTCGAATGGCTTCATATACTTCTTTTCGGTGAACAGGAATGGAAGATGGGGCTTTTATTCCAACGCGTACTTTGTCACCGCGTATATCAACAATTGTCAATTCTATGTCGTCACCAATCATAATTGTTTCGTCTTTATGGCGTGATAACACTAGCATATTCGGATCCTTCCTCAAGGTTCGCCACAATAGTGTGGCATACACATCCATCCTTGGATGCATTTCAATCTACACTCTATCAAGCAGTCAAACGTTCCTGAGATGTTAACTTCACGATTTCATGTCTTGTAGTCCACCTTTTGTCTGCAAGTACAAGTTGCATTGCTTGATGGTTTGTTAAATTTACGATAATCGGTCCCTGCAAATTCACTGTAAGCGTTTGGTCATACTTATTGACGATAACAAACGTTTGAGCAGTCTCAAGAGTTGCGAGTTCTAAGTCTTCCATTTGTTCTTTTCGAACAGTGGCTTGATACTCTGGAACCCAAGTCGAAGGGTCCGTAACAACGAATGCTAACTCTGCCGCTTCAGTAGATTGCAACCAAAAGAATAGCCCGTCATTATCTGGTTGCAAAAGTGCATATTGAGTGTAACTCGAAAAACCGAGTAAACCAGATGGAAACACTAGTATTCTATTGTCATCAACATCGACAGTACCAAATCGAGTCGTTTGTACGTTCATTCTCTTAGCAATCCTTGTGTGAATCTGTGCATCCTTCGGTGTCCCACTACAGTAGTGGGCGACATCCTGTCCGAGGTCATATCGGCATGATTCACGCTACCGACAACCCGCAAACATGTTGCGGTCGTCATGCAATCGGCTGATTTGGACAACTTACGATAATCTCAGTTTGAAGTTCTGCAAAAGTCCGGTAATAACTTGGACAATGCGGAGACCTTTAATTGAGTGCCATCACTATAGCGAAGACCAATGCAATCAAGCTTAATGTTAAGCAAACTGCCAATATTCTAATCGTCCGTGAGCCCTGCTCAACCCTCCTGTGCAACGCGTTGAATTGAGGAGAGCCAATATACTCAGAATCCTCATCATTACTAGCCGAAGCTCTTTTTGGCATTGTCAGAGGGCTTGATTGCGTATCGAGTATGACCGTATCAGATAGGAACGAAGACATGCCATCAACACTACCTGGTGTAGGCAGCGATACATCAACCCCAAAGTTATTCCGATCTCTATACGCTAAAAACTGGACTTGACAAGAATCACATTGCCTTGCTTTCGGCTCTACGTGCTCGCCACACTGGTGGCACCTGCCTAGTAGGTGTGCGATGCCCGCGACCCTTCTTCCCACTTTCCACAATTGCCGTGTCGTAGGACCTCGAATAATAGTATGACGCTCAACCTCTCCTCGTTTAATCATGTCTGCGAGATGGTCATACGACATGCCTGGGGCAAAGGGGCGATCCTTGTCACGGACCCACCAAGGACCTATGGAGCCCTCCGCATGAAGCAACCCGTCTGCATCCAGCGAATTATCACACGATTTACAGACTGAAGTTTCCTGTTGAGTCTCCCCACAAACTGGGCAGACGAGTATCCTTTGCTTTGCCATGATATTGAATTGTATTGTACAGCCCAAATTGCCCCTATTGTTCCTTCTTCTACTGGTCACTTTCGGATGCAATCACTCCACAAATCGCAATACTTCATTCTCTCCTCATTCGGAAGTGGGTATTGCTACAAGAGACTCTACATCTCCAATTGTTGCAATCGTTGGTACGAAAGCGATTCGAAAAGATGAGCTTTGGCCGTTTCTCATCGAGATTGGTGGAGAAGATATCATTCGCGAGTACGCGCTCACACTATCCCTCGAACAGAAGTTAGAAGAAGAGGGAGTGCGAGTTACTCGAAGAGATATCCAAAACGAAGAATCACTGTACCTTTCACTTCAAAGTAATCTTGAGGATGACGCATTAAACTCTCTTTTTGAGCAAAAGGGATACGGTCAGCTACGAAAGACCAAATTGCTCTGGCGAAATGCTGCTTTAAGGAAACTCGTTCAAAATGAAGTCGTAATAGATGGTGATGCTGTCTATCGAATGTACTCCATTGTGCATGGGGAAAAAATTCCAGCACGTATCATTGTTGTTTCTTCTTTAGCCGAAGCTCGCAGAGCGAAAGAGAGAATCAGTCAAGGTGAACCGTTTGTCGATGTTGCCATTGATGTTTCAATCGACTTGAGTGCGCCCCGAGGAGGGAAACTCGACCCTATTGCCATCACAGATCCATCTTGGCCTGCTCCAATTCGCGAAGCACTTTCAAACTTAGAACTGCATGAAGTCACGGATCCAATACTCTTGAGCGATCGCTGGTGCATTCTCACATCGACCGGTCCTCACCTTTTATCCTCAATAGAGTTCGATGATGTCGAAGCTGAAATGACATCTTTAACTCGTTTAACACAAGAACGATTCCTTATGGAATCATTGGCTGCTACATTGTTAGATCAACTCGAGATTAAATATTTTGACATGGATTTGATTCAATCTTCAAGTTCGAATGCACACGGCTCTCAATAATGCTATTGGCAGCAATACAATAGCGGGCAAGAATACACTAACCATCGATGGTATTCCTGCAATTGGCATTAACATAACAACCATCCCACCAAATAATATTGTTAACGCAATAGCTCCAGCTTTCACCGATTGCCTGGATATCACAACTGCATCCTTGGTCACAAAAAATGGAATAATAATGACTATCGCTAACATGTTAAGTGCAATTGAGGCAAATCTAGCGTACCAATGTCTTCTCAACATTGGTTCATCAAAAGACCCTGCAGCATTCAGCATATTATTCAATTGAGACATACTTAGCATCCCAATATATTGACCGTAACGGTGCAATGTCAATATGTACGGAGATAGTTCCGTAGTATAAAAATCCACGGGTTCCGGACTAGAGATAGTTGCTTGTCCATTCTGTTCGTCAAAAGAAATGTGTACCGCATGTCCGCCTTCCAAATACCAACCTGTATGCGTGGCGTTATCCCAAGTCGCACTTGTCGCTTTGATTTGACGAACCATTCTCCCCTTTTGATCTCGTTCCAGAAAAGATGGCTCAGTCATAACACCAGTCGCTGGGTGCAATGAAGGCGCTAACAACAATGCTCCTTTCTGATCGGGAGTAAATGGAACCGTAAAAGAACCAGCCGATTTGTTTCCAGATTCCTCATGATTCCTCAGAAGCAATGGTGCCACTCTTGGCAACATATACTCTTGATTTAACAGCGCTAAAAAGCTAATCCCAGCCATGACATACAAAAACGGAAGCGCGATCATTCTCAGACTAATTCCAGCCGCCATAATTGCAACAAACTCTCTCGATCTAAGCATATTCGCGGCTGTAAACCCCATTGCACCAATGGCAATAACGCCATGCAGATACGCAAATACTTGAAACAGTCTTGGCCCCTCAAAACCAACTGCAACTTTTAGAAGTGAAACTGCTTTTGAGATAAAAGAGCTATCCGACGAAGAGTTCAATGCAATTTTGTTGAACTCATCCAGATTTACAATAATATCAATAACAGCGCCGAGTAAAAAAAACAGTGTAAAGAGGACGATAAAATTAATCGCCATTTTTTTCATGATGTAAGAAGTTAAACGGTGCATCTAAGTTGCTCGTAATCTTATCCATTCATACAGCACCAAGCCGACCAGGGCAACATTTCCAATCCACATCAATGTAAAACCCATAAACTGATTTGCGTCACGAATCATCTGACCCCCTGAAAAAATGAGGAGTAAAGCAACAATCGTTGGAACAAACACTTTTGCATACACTCCAAGCGGCATTTTTTCAGGAAATCTGATTGCAAACAAACTCCCTAACACTATTGCTAATAGTGGCAGCACGCTAACAGCCCACCGTTGACCAATACGTCCTGACACGTGGTCATCTAGAGCAGCGATATGACGGCGTAAATTTGCAGCGGCGCTTGTAGTTGTTGCTGAAGAACTAGAATCAGCTCGAGCTAACAATTCTTGCATGGTCTCATTTGTTGCGAGTTCTGGAAATTTGACACCTTCAATATACAGAGAGGGGACAACTAGTTCACCTCTTTGATTTTCTCCAATTTCTCCTGCGCTAACTACAACTTCTTTCATTTGAAGTGTCAGTGATTCTATTTCTCCATTGTTCGTAAAATCTAGGATCAACGTCGCACTCTCTGGTGTAAGTTTGTTTGAGATACCAGAGATGTTCGTTGTCTCAATCAATATTGGAGGAGTAAATGAGAATGCGTTAAGTGAATCGGAAGAGATTATAAATTCTCTTCCCCCCATGTTTGCAATAAGAGTTAATGAACCATCGCTATGTAACTTTTCTTGTAGGGATTGCAGAAATTCGTGGCGTATCAACGATTGTCGTAACGTAGATGAAGCTTTTTGTACATAATGATATTCAGAAGGATGTGCCTGAAGATGTTTGAGTTCGCTTCGAGTTAGCGCAGTCAATCGTTGTTTGGTCAACGAAGGAAGATCAATTGCATGCGTTAGACGACCTTCGCGAGCACCCCTAAGGACGCCCGCCCCTTCTTCGCCCCTCGTCCACTGTGTCGTGTCTCGAGTTTCTACAAAGAGTGAGGTTTGACTGTCGATGCGTTGCACATCTACCACTGCCGCTGATGCTGTGAAATACATTTTCGCTTGACCGTCTTGTTCTACCTTTGCAACCGCAACTTGATCGAGAGCCATCCGCTCATCAGCTTTTTCGCTATCAAGATAAATATCTTCTGCCCAAATCACCAAGTCACCTTGAATGAACGGGGAGTGCTGGCGAATCGAATTCGTCAGTAATCTTGGCAAATCTGAAGTCATTGCTTGTGCCATTTTGCTAATAAAAACTGGGATGACGGATTGTGCCAGAATTGCAACGATAAGTGTCAATACTGCTCCAAACCCGATCATAGGTGTAAGCAGGCGAATATACGATTGACCACTTACAGCCATTGCGATGAACTCATTATCTTGCGCCATTCTGTGCAAACAGATCGTTGCTGCAAATGCTCCGGCAAAAGGAATAGCAAATTGAAGCATCGGTATAATCGCCAATAACAAGTACTTCATAGTATCCCAGCCCGTCAATAAACTATCACTCGATAGAGGTTTTATCGCTGCTCCAAATGCAATCACAATCACTAGGATGATCGCTGTAATGGCAAATTGCCGCAGCACATCGGCAAGCATATATCTGTAAAACCGCCACGGCATAAGGGGGCATTATGGTCTGAGAGCCGTACATTGCAATTGATTTCTACAACCAAATACACCATTTTCTTGTCTCTCCCCCTTCAAAGAGGGCAAT
>CAZVAE010000003.1:0-5917 GCA_964624985.1 uncultured Isosphaeraceae bacterium
CAGCGCTGACCATTCCTGCCGCCTCTGCACACGAAAGCGCTGCAATCAAGCCAATGGAAACTGCTTCCCCGTGCAGGAGTCCAAGTTCGGGCAAGGGTTCAATCGCGTGAGCAAACGTATGCCCTAAATTTAAAAGTGCACGAATGCCCGAACTCCCCTCTCGCTCATCTCCTGCAACAATTCCTGCTTTAATCTCAGCGCAACGTGAAACGAGTTCGATTAACGTATTTGCATCTCGGTTGAAAATTGCTTCGCCCTGTTGCTCGAGCCATTGTAGTAAAGGTTCATGCCCGAGCATCGCGTGCTTGACGCATTCGGCAAGGCCACATCGAAACTCTCGATCATCTAATGTACGTAACACATCTACATCTGCTACGACTAGTGATGGTTGCCAAAAGGAACCCGCAAGGTTTTTGCCGAGTACCGTTTCACTGGTACCCCGTTTGATTGGCAAATTCACTCCCGTCTTACCACCAATCGACGCATCAACCATCGCAAGCAACGTTGTTGGAACTTGAACAAGTGGCAAGCCTCGCATATATGTTGCTGCTGCAAACCCAGCGACATCACCAACAATTCCTCCACCAACAGCAAGACATAGCGACGTCCGGTCGCAGTCACTTTCAAGCATCGATGACCAAATCTGCTGTACAGTTTCGATAGTCTTATTGGATTCTTTCGCTTCAATAGAAATGGAATTTGCTCTTGCAAATGTATTCATCGCCTCGGCTGCATGCGTTTGCTCGATTGCTTGATCGATGACAAAGAAATAGTTCGACGTTGAAACGACTTGTTCAACAAGACTTCCAAGTTGGTCTAAAATCCCTGCGCCGACAAAGATTGAGTACGAGCGATTGTCGAGTGGAACGATGATTTCTCTCACGCAATGTCCTCCGAATCTTCGTACATGATGGCTAGGGCTTCTGCAGGATTCTCGGGAAGTTCACCTGTTGAAGCACTCGCTGCAAGGACGACTTCATCCGATTGAATGGTTAGACGAGATCTCAAGGGCTTTTTCTTCCTAGATATTCTGAACACAAGATAGAACACGAAGACAACAACACCGCAGATTGCAATAACTACATATGTATTTGGCATAACTTGCTGGAATGCTGAAGTTATTATCACTTGATTTGAGGTCACGAAGGTTGGATACGAACGTATTTGTTGGTCGCGACCCTCTAGATTGATATTTTTATAAAAAAGTGCTGGAGCGACGATCTGTGTCCCCTTGCGAATCCCTTGAGAGTGTTTCACATAGATACCAAAGAGCTGGCCCGAAGAAGCTCGAACGAAGAGTTCAGAGACCTCATTCCAAGGCGAAGAAAGTCCACCAATTTGCTCCACAACACCCGAGATTTCAAACCGTTGACCTCGAACTCGGTCTGGGTGTTCTTGAATGAACAAGAAGTCTGCATGAGGGGGTGATGTGGATGGAGTAGACCATGATGAGACATGATCAAGAAGCGCTGCAAAACCCTCTCCCCTCGAATCCACCCCATCTTGAACGGCTCCTATACGAATCGAAATGCCTTCTCCGATGGGCGGCGTTTCATGGGTGTTTACAAGACAGAAAATGGATATCAAAGTCTCTAGTATCATTTTTTACAGGATACACTGTGCAGTAAAGTCGTGAGTCGGGTATCATCCCTCGCCACAAGGTCCCATCGTCTAGTCAGGTCAGGACACCAGGTTTTCATCCTGGGAACAGGGGTTCGAATCCCCTTGGGATCATTGAAGGGAGTCATATTGATGATTATTTGCGTACCACTTCTACTTGCTGCACAACCATTTGAGTATCAACCCATTGATGTTGTTGCTGCAACAACACTTTCCTTTGAGTATCAAGTAGCACTTCAACCCACTGAGGATACGGATGAACAAGAACTTGTCGAAGCCCCTTCAACATGGGGTACGAAAGATACGTGGCGATGGAGTATCCAGGGTGGATATGCTGAGGATGTAAAAGATTCGTCCAACACCATCTCTATTATTGGTGCTGAGTTTGATTACTTCCTTGAAGAGGATCTGAGCTTAGATCTTGGGTTTAATGGTCTTGACATCGATCAAGATGGACCAAGCGTGGGTGGATTAAACTTTACACTTCAACTCCGATGGCATTTCATCAACAATGACAATTGGTCAATGTTCATGGAAGGTGGTGCAGGACTTTTACGTACAAGTCAAAAAGTTCCTTCAAGTGGCTCACGATTTAACTTCACTCCGCAAGCAGGACTTGGTTTTACATTCGATATTGGTCACCAGAACCGATGGCTCGTTGGTGTCAAATGGCATCACATCTCGAATGCAAACATCTATGAAACGAATCCGGGCCGCGATAGCATCATGGTCTGGACGGGCATTTCATTCCCTTTCTAGTGACTGTCACACCAGTAACGCTGAGTTTCATTCATCGAAAGCAGCAATCGCGAGGGACACGTTGTGCCCACCAAAACCAAAGGAATTATTCAGAGCTACGCTGACGTTGCGTTCTTGCGCTTCATTTGCCACGAAATTTAAGTCAAATCCTTCATCTGGATTGTCTAAATTCATCGTTGGTGGCAGCACCCCTTCGGTTATCGCTTTCACCACTGCAATCGATTCAATTCCACCTGCTGCCCCAAGAGTATGTCCTGTGCAAGATTTAGTCGAACTCATCGCGAGTTTGGTTGCATGATCTTTGAAAAGCCCTTTTACTGCAGCGACTTCTGCAGCATCTCCAAGAGGAGTAGACGTTCCGTGTGCGTTGATGTAATCGACTTGTTCGGGGTTGATTCCAGCATGGAGTAGTGCTGCTCTCATTGCAGCCTGTGCCCCAGTTCCTTCTGCATCAGGAGCAGCAATATGCCCAGCATCTCCTGTTATTCCAAAACCAATGATTTCAGCGAGAATCGTTGCTCCACGAGCTTTTGCGTGTTCTAACTCCTCAACCGCTAAGACTGCCGCCCCCTCTGCTAGGACGAAACCATCTCGATCTCGGTCAAATGGCCTTGACGCTTTTGTTGGAGCGTCATTACGAGTTGAGAGTGCTTTCATCGCTGAAAATGAACTCACACAAACAGGAGAAACTGCGCCCTCAGCCCCACCAGCGAGAATGAAGTCAGCTTGATTTGTCGCGATAAACATAGCCGCTTCTGCTAGTGCGTGACCTCCAGTCGCGCATGCTGTTGCAGGTGCAGAATTAACACCGCGTAAGTTAAATCGAATGGAGACATTTCCCGAAGCCGCATTGACCATCAACTTCGGAACGGTAAATGGACTCAGTCGCCTAGGTCCTCGTTCACGAAGAACACCGTCATAAAACTCAATTGTTTGAATTCCCCCGACCCCTGAACCGATGACAACACCTCGCCTATATGGATCGCCTTGTTCCCAATCTAAGCCAGAATCTTCCATCGCTTCGATTGCCGCCCACAATCCAAGTTGCGCAAAGCGATCGGTTTTTTTGATTTCCCCTCGATCCAACGAAATTTCTGGATCCCAATCCTTCACTTCCCCGGCGATTGTCGAAACCCAACGATCATCTTGTTCAAAGGCTGTAATTGGACCAATGCCAGAGCGACCTTCACGTAATCCATCCCACGTTGAAGCGACATTATGTCCGAGATTCGAAATTGCGCCGAGCCCAGTAATCACCACTCGACGTTGATGGAAAGTTGACATTGAGAAGTGACTTACTCAGCGTCTGTAGCAGCAACGATAAAATCGATTGCGTTACCAACTGTTTGAATCTGCTCTGCTTCTTCGTCAGGAATGGACGTTGAGAACGCATCCTCAAGTTCCATAACGAGTTCAACAGTATCAAGGCTATCAGCGTTCAAATCATTTGCAAAACTTGATGCAACTGTGACTTCATTTTTATCAACACCAAGTTGGGTTGAAACAATATCAATCACTTTTGACTCTATTTCAGCTTTTGTCATTGTAAGAATCTCCTTCAAAACCGCGACTACCGCGGGTTGAGGCATTATATCGGGTAACTCGCTTTAATGCCTTCAACGAGTTAGCAGGTTAAACCACCATCAACAACAAGTACTTGCCCGGTCACATACCCAGCACCCTCAGAAGCAAGATATGCAACTGCAGATGCAATTTCATCAGTCTGACCATACCTTCGAAGTGGCACCATCTGTTCAACGCCCTTTCGGATTTCCTCTCCTAAATTCGCAGTCATATCTGTTTCGATATATCCAGGGGCAATAGCATTCGCGGTAATCCCCTTCGAACCAAATTCCTTCGCGACAGTTTTTGTTAACCCAACTATTCCCGCTTTCGCAGCAGCATAATTTGCTTGCCCTGCATTCCCGCTAATTCCAGTGACAGAAGTGATGTTAATGATTCGTCCCCATCGACCCTTCATCATTGGTCTTGCAGCAGCTTTGCATCCTGCAAACACTGCTCGCAGATTCACATTCATCACATCATCAAAGTCATCGAGTGACATTCGGAGCATTAGGCCATCTTTTGTCATCCCTGCATTGTTCACAAGAACATCTAGACGACCATGCTCTGTAGCTATCGAATCGATTGTTTCTGCAAATGCTTCACAATCTGAAAGATCACAAGCATGAACGCTAGATTGTCCACCACTAGACTCGATTTCTGATTGAACTTCGTTGAGTGCTTCTTCATTTCGAGCGAGCAACGCAACAACATGTCCATCATCTGCAAGACGTGTTGCGATGGACTTCCCAATACCTCGACTTGCACCTGTAACGATTGCAATTCGATTTCCATTTGATTCTGACTGTGAAATACCGTTATCTCCGTGCGCTAATGAGCAGTGACTTTTATTGTCCACCTGGACCTTGGTTGCCGCCACCACCCTGATTACTGCTCGAACTCGTATCATCACCCGCTAATGCATACGATGTTTCCTCATCAGGTTGCTGAGCAATCTCAGTTTGTTTACCCTTCCACTCAAAGTAGGTGTCGATCCAATTGCCGCTTAGTTTTTCGACTAGATTTGGTGGAGTCTC
Source organism: uncultured Isosphaeraceae bacterium (assembly GCA_964624985.1). Lineage (GTDB taxonomy): Bacteria > Planctomycetota > Phycisphaerae > Phycisphaerales > SM1A02. The sequence continues at coordinate 4,980 of CAZVAE010000003.1, forward strand.
TGCAGACACGAACGAGCTCCCTTGTCCATTGTCATCAACAAACCAAAGTTGTACCTGATAGTTCAAACCAATCTCATAGATTGCCATGACACACTGCTTACCTTCGGGGCTTAAGCCAGTTTTAATCAAGACGAGTGAAACTTCATCCATTGATGACGCCAGTCCTGCGTTCAACATGGCATCGAGTTCCAATTGATCTTTGAATGACATCATGCTTTTCAGTGTGTTGGCATCTGCTCGGACCATCGCATCAAAAAATGTGAGAAGTGCAATCCGCTGGGCTTCCTGTTTTGGCGCGTCATGTTCCTCGATTTGAATTCGCGGATCAATCGATAACGACTCTGAAATTTGTTCGATTGTTCTCGCTTTAGGTCTTGGTGGTGCGACTGGTCGTTCTTGTACGACTTTCTGAGTTTCTTTTTCCTCTTCACCACCGCACCCAACTGCAAAAAATAGTAGTGCTGTGCAAAGAAGTGCAGTCGTAATCTTTTTATTTTGGCTCATCATGGGATTCCACCTTTACGTCTCGTGTAATTCGTCGCATGAGGCCTCGCAATACACCGCTTGGGGCTAACTCATGCCACTGGCACCCATCATACCGCGATGCCATCGAACTGCAAGATTGAGCCCAAAGAACTGACCCTGTAATCTGCTCTACAAGGCGTTCGCAGATTGATTCATCATCATGGAGTTGGGCGGTCACGTTTGACCAAACGTCTATCTCTGGAGTCTGCATATGCACCTGCTGTAGCGCTTCCTGCATCCCCTTTGCTGCTGAAGACATAAACGGCGAGTGAAATGCTCCTGCGACAGTTAGAGGGGTTGCACGTACTCCCTTATCATCAGCCATTTCTGCAACGCGTGCACATGCCGAAACGGATCCACTCAGAACGGTCTGCCCTGGTGCATTAAAGTTCGCTGCAACTAAGATTTCATCG
>CAZVAE010000003.1:5927-16208 GCA_964624985.1 uncultured Isosphaeraceae bacterium
TTTGCTTCATCACAAAGGGCGATTGCTACATCATCATCACCGGTCACCGCAACCATCGTGCTCTCTTTTTCTTCCGCTGCGTGCTGCATAAGTTGCCCGCGTCTTGCAACCAGACGCAACCCTTCTTCAAATGAAAAGACACCCGCGAGATGGAGGGCCGTATATTCGCCTAATGACAATCCTGCTGTCGCAATTAACTCACCTTCAAGTCCTTGCTCACGCAATCCGTGCCATGAAGCGACTGAACATGTATATATTGCTGGCTGGCTCATGTTTGTTTGATTGATTTCGTCGTGCGGGTCATTAAAACAGAGTTCGGTTAATGACAAGCCAAGTGAATCCCCTAGAATCGAATCTGCTTCGTCGAAGATCGCTTTTGCTGCCGAAGAGTTCTCATACCACGCTTTTCCCATCCCAACTTTTTGGGCACCTTGCCCCGGACATAAGAGCACAATTTGTTCTGCCATTGTTAGATTCTCCACGCACTACTTGACCACGTTAAGCCACCACCAAACGCAAGCATGACAATGATATCACCTTGGTTGATCTTACCGTCGTGCCAAAGTTGGTCGAAGCAAAGAGCTGCAGCGCCTGCTGAACTGTTTGCAAAATTCCGAATGTTTTTATACACCTTGTCATCCGCAAGGCCTAGTTTTTGCTGTGCAGATTCGATGATACGCATGTTCGATTGATGGCAGATAAACTGAGACACTTCATCGGGCGTTAGACCTGTTTCTTCCAGCAGAGTTTCTGCGATTTCTTGGAACTTTGTGACTGCAAACTTGTAGACTTCTTTGCCTCGCATTCGAAGGTCACCAATGCGTGTTGTCGCCTCATCACCCTCAATCAAATCTCGTTCACATCTTGGGATGTAAAGTGCAGGCCAACTTTCACCATCTGCGTTCATCGTTTGGTAAAAACATCCTACATTTGGGTCGTCACACCTTTGAAGAATCGTCGCGCCTGCAGCATCACCAAACAATATTGAAGTACCCCTGTCTGTTGGGTCTGTGAGTTTGCTCATTGCATCGCAACCAACAACTGCGATGGTATGTTGCGTCCCACTTCGAATGAGACTATCTGCGATACTCATTGCATACACGTACCCTGAACAAGCAGCAACAATGTCAAAGGCACCTGCTGGTGCAGAATCAACTTCGTGCGCAACTCGGCAAGCGTTTGAAGGACACGTCATCTCTGAGGTAACTGAAGCACAGATAATCAGTGATAGATCTGAGCCCTTTATTCCAGCGTCCTTGAGAGCGGCTTTCAACGCTCTCGTTTGTAACTCAAAGGTTCCCTCATCGTCATCGCATATACGGCGTTCTAGGATGCCCGTACGCTGTTCGATCCACTCTGGGTCAACATCGAATCGCTTTGCGAGTGTCTCATTATCAAGAATATTGTCAGGCACACTTGAACCTGAACCAATGATGCGTACGCCGCATGGAGAAGCGCTGTTCATGCAATGCTCGCTTCTTCTTCAATCGTAGCAAGTTGCTCAATCATGTGCTGATTGACACCAGAGACTGCAAACTGTTTCACTCGCATAATCGCATTTGTAATCGTTCTTGCTTCTGAACTGCCGTGACAAATCATGCTAATACCATTCACGCCTAGAAGAGGCGCACCTCCATATTCGTGGTAGTCATATTCAGCATAGAATTTTTGGATGACTGGCTTAAATGCATCTGCAAGTTGGGGGTCTGCTGAAACATCTGATGCTATCTTTTTCAACAATCCAGTTGCAAGACCTTCAGCGAGTTTAATGCTCACGTTTCCAACGATTCCATCTGTTATTACGACATCCGCACCTCCGTCAAAGAGAGAACGCCCCTCAATGTACCCAATAAAATTGATATCTAGAGCAGCCATCAACATGTCCCGAACTTCTTTTAAGGTATCCGTGCCTTTTTGTTCTTCTCCACCGACATTCATGAGCGCCACCCGTGGATTTTCGATCCCAAGTATTCGTTTTGCGTAGACTTTTCCCATCACGCCATACTGGGCAAGGTGCGTTGGTTTTGGTTCGATGTTTGCACCAACATCGATAAACGCAACCGTCCCTGCAAATGTAGGAACTGCTGCCGCAATGCCTGGTCGATGCACACCTGAAAGGCGACGGAGATACATTTGACTTCCTGCGACGAATGCTCCCGTGTTACCTGCAGAAATGACCGCATCAAGCGGATTTTGCGCCTTCTGTGAGCCGTCCTTGCACATTCGCACAAGGGAACTGTCTTGTTTGCTTCGAACTGCATCGACAGGACTTTCGTCCATCGTGATGCACTCTGTTGTTCCCACAACTTCAACGTTTGCAGGGCCTATTGTTGCGCTGTTGATTCCATCCTGAATCACATCTTCGTCGCCGTACAAAACTACAACGTCGTCCCCTTCAAGTTGCGCGGTTGCGGATAGTGCGCCCTCTAAAATTGGATCGGGGGCTAAATCCCCCCCCATCACATCAACGCCGATTCGCATTCGGAGTTAATCCTTTGTCGTTTTTACTTGCAGACCAGGTCGTACAAATCCGCAACTTGGGCAAGATCGATGTGGGAGTCGATTGCTTCCACAATTTGGGCAAACTGACAAATTCGTGCTATGAAGCGCGTGGTGTGAGCGACGCTTACGTTTACGTGCTGGAGATGTTCGTAGTTTTGGGAGCATCGTTCTAAACCTTCATCAAAATTGGCTCATCTCGAGCCGTTGTTAGAACGTGGAATTGTAGCAAAATTGGTGTAGCGTTGCCATACGTGGCGTTGTTTCCTGCCGTATTACTCAAAAAACGCCTTTAAATGAAGCGGCGCTTGGCCTGGATTCGCTAACTGCTTGGGATAAAGTGCAACCATTCTCCAAACAAGAACTCTAGACGAGAAGCGAGAAGGGCAATTCGCCCCATCACGGTGTATCCAAAGGAAGCACCGAATGTAATCATCAGGAACCAAATGCCTACCTTCGCTGTTTTACCGACGAGCCCCTTATGCTCAATGGAGAAGAAAAAGTAAATCATTGCGGATAACGTTGCAATTGTGAGAAGGCACGCGTTGAATGTCGGCCAAAAATCAAAACTCCCATTATTCGTAATCCACAATGGGACAATTCCTGCTTTAATCTGCGCAACAAGATCTGCTTCTACGTACCCAATCATACGATACCCCGCCGTAATCCCAATAAAGAATGCTATTGGCCAGCGGCTAATCCATCCTCCACTTGGCATTAATTGGAAGAGCAACATCACGATTAAGATGGCCGGAATAAAGTACATCCACCAGAAATCGACGTGCTCTGCTGCCATCCCAGGTAACGCCCAGTCATGCACAAGACTCGGCCAGAGTTTACCCAATAAATTTGGAACAAACACATCCCATAGCCCAATGACCATGACATATCCAGCAGAGGTCCCCACAACCATTGCTTCTGCAAACTTATATGCTGGATTATCCCCGACTAAAAATGAAAGGATGAAGAGCGTAAACATTGCCGCAATCCATAGGCCGATAGTTCTAGACCAACTTAGTGTTGCATCACCGCTGTCGATTGCTTGTTGTAACTCGCTATTTGGTACTGCAGAATACGTCGTCCACTCTATATCTCCACTCCCAGCTTGCGTTGGCGTGTACGCACCATCTTCATGTTCTGTAAAGGAATGTGTTTCCGTCGTAACCCAAACTTGCCCAGTCCTAGACGTCGTCAAACTCCAAATCAGCATAATGGCGCCAATGATGAAAATGATGCCCCAAATCAATGCGTTTGATTTTCTTGGTGTATCGGTACTCACGCTTGACCTCGCTTTCGGCTCACAAAGTAAATCCAGTTCCCCAGAATAATGAGGAAAATCATCAAACCATGCGCGACCAACTGTGGCCCCATCCTTCGTTTTGCTTCTTGTGCTTTTGGGTTCTCTTTTATTGAGGGATAGACTGCATCGATTGCGGCTTCATATTCTGCTGCGGCCTTAATCGCACCAAGCACTCCTGCTAATTGCTCCGGAATGTAGGGATACATTTGCGGCGCTTGAACACCTGTACACCCTGAAACCGTTGTGATGCCAAATGTAGTCGCAGCAAACTGAACCCATTGTTTCGTTCCTGGATCACCTGCTGAAACATTCACGATGAGATCCATATCCTGAATGTTCTTGATGTTTTTCGTCATTGGGATGTCATCGAGTGGGACACCCTTTGAATCCAGTGGGAACATCCCACGCAAATCTTGAGTAATCATTCGAATAACAGCTTCCCCACCTGCTTTGTAATCAAATTTGACGTAGTCCTCCCCATATTTCAGATGAGGGTACTCGGATTTAATCGTATCAATACTTAGGTCGACCATTGGTGAGCCAAGCGGCCAGAGTGCCATGTAATATTGCTTGTGCCCTTTGATTGAGCAGTGGCGAGTGAACGCTTGTGCCATTGGAAGTAACTCGCCCTGAGATGCCGGGTCAAAGTCGTACGAAAGCAAAACATTTGAACCGTCAGGTATATTTTCAATTGCATCAAAAACCAATTTTGCTTGTTTTGAAACAACTTCTGGGAAGACTGTCCGAGTAAGAATCGGAATGGCAACAGCCAACAACATGGCGAGAAATACCCAGCGACGATCTAAATTTTGGAGTGTTTTCAACATCGTTAATCTTGCCCCAGATATGAGCGGTCTACACCAAGAAGAATTCGCAACGATGTCGCAACGACACCGAGGGCGATTCCGATCGTGATTGCGCGAGTCCCTGCTGTGTTCGGAACATCCATAATCCAAACGGTTAAATTGTCAAACCGAAGCCATTGCATCGATTCAGGCAACCAGCCCTCAAAAATCCAGACGCCAGCATACGTACGTCCAAGCAACACAATTCCTGCCGTGACAAGCAGGAGGGTCGCTTCTATGTTCTTTGCTCGAAATGCTCGGAACGCTGCTGTTGCAACGTAAAAAGCGAGCATTGCAAACATCATCGAAGTAAGCGGTACGACCATGTGCTGATAAATCCACCACAATCCAGAACCACTCTCAAGGTAATAGCCAGACCAGGAATAATTCGGATAGAGCGGGTTTGGGTGTACGCCAAACTTCATTAAGCCAATGAGAAGAGTGCCGAAGAAACAAACAATCGTGACAACTGAATACCCCCAACCCTTTCGTTTTGAAGAGACCTTCATGAGGTGCAGTTTGATGAGGTTTCCACCACCAAGGATCATGGCACCTACAGCAAGGATGTTAAACCACTCTTGCGCTGTTAATCCCCATTCCTCCGCATAAGGAATGAAGTTTGCGATGAGCAGGACAAAGCCCGCAACAATCGCAATGATGAGTGGGACCGTTCTTTTCACGAGTTATCTCCCTCTATGTCTGTATCTCCACCGCCAAAGGAGCCAAGTCCTTCACTGCCGAGCATATTATTTTGAATATAGTTCAATACGCCCTGACCAATCCCACCTGTCCCATCCTCCTTTTGGGTGAATGAGAAGAGGGTGGCAAACATGATTCCAACGACCAAAATAAGCACACTCATAAACTTGCCGTAATCTTGACCTTTGAGAGAGCCAATTTGCAGTGGATCATCAGAAAGATACGCTGAAGCAGCGAAGAATTCTTCGCCAATCAGTGTGTAATCACATGAAGCTACGAAGAACGGTAACTGACTTGGCATCGCAGTTCCTGCAACTTGAATCGCACCGATGTAATTTCCAGTTTCTGCAAGAATGAGAGATTCTGCATAGAAACCGCCCATATAGATGCAAGCCGCTGGCTCTTCACGAACCATATATCCTGTCACACCTGCAACAAACGCAAACTGTTCATCCGTTAAGTAGTGAATTCTGTCTGGTTGATACGAATCGGGGGCACCAGCTGCTAAGTATGCTGCTTCGACTGTCTCCCGTGCTGCTGCCATCACCAAGGAGCGACAAGTTGGCACTTCAATCTGTGCACCATACTCCGCAGCAGTTTTTGCAACTCTTGACAGAACGGTAAGACCTGCGAGTGTTTGAATTTCATTAATGTCTTGAATACCTGTGACAAAGAGAACAGGTCGCCCCATCTCGGTTGCACGGCCAACTGCTTCATCAATTGCCGCTAAACCTGCAATCTTACGAACCCAAAGTTTTTTTCCAGAACGTGCTTGGTTGATAAAGTAAGCAACAAATGCACCAAACAGCACCATAAAGATGGCGAGCCATGCCTTCGACTCATTGAAGAATTGCATGACAGGCGTGACTGATGCAGTCGTTTCGCACCACGAAGAGACATCGCCCTGCGTATCTCTTGCTGCGATTTTATACTCGTATGACCAGCCAAGGTTTACAGAACGATCTGTCCAGTTTGATTCACCTGCAGAAGCAACGGAGACCTCTCTCCAAACTGAATCTTCTTCTGGCATTTCATCGCCATTCGAATCAACTGCAATTCTGAAAATCACGTACGAATCGACAACGACTTGAGGATCGATTGATTCGCGATCTGCAACTAACGCATTAAACACATCATCCGAAGAAAGTTGCCACGACAAATCGATTGCTTCACCTGAATCGTCCGGCGCATCCACCGAAACTAAATTGGATGGTGGCGAAGGAGCTTGCCCATTTGAAACGCTTGAGGAAAGAAGGACTACCGCAATCGAGATGAAATTTGTTATGCTCATACAGTGGATCCGTGGTTAGGCCTCAATAAGTTCAACATTGGCTCTGGGAACAATAACCGATTCTCCAGTTTGAAGTTCGACCTCAAGGACTCTCGCCTTTGAGCCTGAACCCAACACGTGCGGGTCTGGAGGTAGTGCACTCACTTTCCCAATCATTCCAAAGTAGGGGTCCCGAATGATACGTAGAGGTAATCCAACTTCTAGGTGGCCTCCTGCATGTTCCGATTCTTCTTCGCAATCCCCTGCCTCTAATGGAATTATGATTTCTGGTCGCATGACACCTGCTCGGATTTGTGTTGCCCCATTCACGGAAGCTTCATGACCTTCAAACTTCTTTAAAAGATTGAATGTACGATTCGCCATCGCAATATCACCGAATCCTTCTGTGACAATCACGGTTATTCCTTTTTTCTCACTTCCTGTAATTGCAACACCGAGGTCATACCCAAGGAAATCTTTTAAATCTTGATCGTCCATGCCACCACCTATGATTGCAGCAGCGCCTACGTTTCGTGCCTCTTCAATCGATGCATCAGTTAGACGAGCACCGCCAATCACAACACACCCCTTCATGTCCTCGGTAATATCAGATGCTTGAAGAGTCTGGTCACTTGAATTCGTGGCGAACTTAAGAGGGCCACACGTTTCACCGCCTATTCCAAAAATGCCCTGAATAAACGCAACGTCCGCTTCAATTGTGCAACCTATTTCTGGCGTCACTTGAGTGACAGTTCCTGAAACATACGCTTTCACTTCTACTGGAATATCTGGCCCTCGAAGGATTACTTGTCCAGTAACTTCAGAGACCGTTTCAACCGTACCTGAATAGGGAGAGTTATATTTTTTCTTAAACTTGCCAAAAAGGCCTGCCGTTTCCGCAATTGGTGCGCCTTCTTCTACTTTTTCACCCTCTTGATGGAGCATAAGACCTGCAACATCTTTTGGTGGAACAGCAAGTAGATTTGCCATGTTAAGTGGATAGACATCGCCTGGCATATAGGTTGCTGCGACGATTTGATTTGCGTCTACGTTGTCGCCTACTTGCACCATAACATCGCCCTTAATTGGGAGCATCCGTACAACAGTGTGCGATATTCGATTCGTAACTTTAAGTCCAGGGGTATAAGCGTGTGCCATAATCGTTACGCAGTTGCGACTGCTTGCTCCATCTCTTCGTACATTGCCATGTTTTCAACCCATTGTGAAATTGTTTGTTGACATTGTTGACGATCTTCGGGGAGACCGAGTGGTCGTCCTCGCCCATCGATGATGAGCCCAACAGTACCACCTCGAACTTGATGGGTGACCTTCTTGCCATTTCCACCACCCAAATCAAATCCACGCATAGGCTCACACGTGATTGTGCCCGTTTGTTCGGGACCCATTTCAATCAACTCAACTTCTCCAAACTGACACGTCCCTGATGCGGTCACGTCCCCAGTGAGAGACCATGAAAAACATGGTTTTCCTTCCTTACCAAGACCTTTTGCTGCAATACACGTTCCAAGATAAATCAAGCAGTCTCGTTCAAAGACTTGTGCTGCCGCTTCTGGATGTACAGCAGATAGAACGCCAAGGTGTGGCATCATAAAAATTGAATCTTTCGCCAGATTTGTACAACCCTCTGGCTCAAATGCATCAACGAGCATCATCGCAGTCTGGTTCATGCTTGGGGCGTGTGACAGAACGCCACCAGAAGCCACGAGCAAATTAAGTTTCATGTTATCTACAATCGTTGCTCCAGCCGTTTGCTGACTAAACGTATCTCCTACAGTACGTTGCTGTTGCACACCTTTCAACGTTGTTGCAAACTCTTTGTGTTGTTTATACGCGAGTCGCAACGCCTCTCTAGCAACCGCTTGTTCAAAAATGAGCGATTCTTGAGATTGAGGAATCGTTGTTGGACGAATCATTTTATTTTTAACTCGGTTTCGGAGTTGTCGTTCATCCATATCAAAGTGAACCCAACGCAGGACGTTTGCCATTGTCGCCTCTGCACAAACATTTGAGATTGAGTAACTCATTCCGAGATTTGCTGAAACTGTTCGGTTAAATGTTTCATCGAACACACTAAAGACATCTGTTGTTGCGCCCCCGATGTCAACTCCTACAACGTTAATATTTTCTTTCTTCGCAATAGTTTGAAGAATATCTCCAACAGCACCAGGAGTTGGCATAATGTCTGCATCCGTCCAGTCCATCAGCATGTCGTAACCAGGTGCGTGCGCCATGACATGCTCTAGAAAGACATCATGGATTTTGTCGCGTGCTGGACCAAGATTTTCTTGTTCTAATTTTGGACGTAAGTTTTCGACTACTGCAAGATCGATCCAATCTTCTTGCAATGTTTCAACGACCTCATCAGTTGCCATTTTGTTGCCAGCAAAAATGATGGGCATTTCATATTCACTACCAAATCTTGGCTGCGGTTTCGCTGGTGCTATAAGTTCCGCAAGTTGCACAACTTTTTCGGTTGTTCCGCCATCTGTACCACCTGAAATCAAGATCATATCTGGTCGAAGTTCACGGATACGCTGGATTTGTTCGTGTGGTCTACGTTTGTCGTTGGACGAAATCACATCCATCACAATGGCACCTGCACCAAGTGCTGCTCTCTTGGCTGATGCCGCTGTCATTTCAGCAATGACACCAGCAACCATCATTTGCAGTCCACCCCCTGCAGATGACGTTGAAATATACAAATCACAACCGTCACTTCCTGTTGCGGGCTGCTTGATTGTTCCATCGTCATTCGTAAGTTGTCTACCGGCAAGTTCACCTACTTCTGTCACTGCATTGGTAACACCAATTGTCACATTGGCGAAAGGTTTCTCTACTGTTGTAGGCGCTTCACCACGATACGTCTGACGGTACTCCCCATCGACTTTTTCAATAAGGATTGCCTTTGTTGTCGTACTCCCACAGTCTGTTGCGAGAATGACATTGATGTTGTTCAGGTCAATTGTCATGTTTTGAATTCTTGTTTGCTTCAGTTTCTTGTTCTGTCTCGTTCTCTAACTCTTCAATACGGTTTCGAATCCAATCAATGGAGCCGCGATGCTCTAAGAACTCTGCGACTGCTGTCCAGTGTTCTGTTGGGACAAACGCTGCAATCAGCGGAGTAAAAAAGTGCATGGTCTGCGACCCAACAAAATTCAAGGGTCGCCCCATCTCAACTCCAATGATGGCTGGGGTCGTTAATCCGCGTCGAATGATACCCCGACAAAGCTTGTCTAGGGCATTTTTTTGAGTTTCATTCGGCTCAATTGAAGATTCATCCTCAACGTAAAATGCATGTTTCAACCAACCCTTTCTCATGTGACAACATCTCCAGAAATGTGCGATTGAATCGCTGCGATGACTGCCTCACGGTTTTCACCATAAAACACGGGAATGCCAGACCATCCATCAAGATTTGAGGGCTTTCTTCTTCGGAAAAGGTAGCACGCATCATGGAAGAACTTAATTCTCTTGATTTGCTTCCATGTATATTCCTTTTTCCGCAGTGGATACCGAGCAACAATCCCCTCTTCTGTGATTGAAAATGTTGAAGAGAATAGAAACGTCGCTTGGGTAGCAATCAGAACTGCAGTTAAACAGAGCCCAAGGACGAGGCTCGTCGTGCTGATCATGAAGCCCACAATGAT
>CAZVAE010000003.1:16218-23829 GCA_964624985.1 uncultured Isosphaeraceae bacterium
CGCCTTTTTGGGGAAGATCTTCGCGGGACAGATTTTCCATCTCATCACTGCTGGTTCTGCTTCTTCCATAAGACCACATTCTAGCACACGAATAGACTCTGCCGTCATGAGTGAGTACGTTCTCTTGCTATCTTATTTATTAACAAGGATTTATGACTGTGGACGTTGCTGCTTCGCACTCGACAATACCCTCTTCTGTTTGAAGAATAAGATTGTGACAGGGGTCAATGTGACGCACGATCCCCGAAACAACACGTTTCCCTGATTGAATGCGCTGCTGCGTTCCTACCAAAATATCACGACTAGACCAATGTGTAACTGCCGTATTCTCATCAAGTTGCGAACTTTCGATGACGGCATCTGCTACGAGACTCGCAATCTCACTCTTAGATGCTTCGCCGATTTCGGCACCAAGATCATGCAGTGCCGTTGCTGAAGGCAGAGGCGCGGATTCGACATTCACGCCGACGCCAACGAGGCAACGATCTCGGCGTTGTTCAATGAGGATGCCTACTAACTTTTTCCCCTCAACATACAAATCGTTGGGCCATTTTATTCCAACATGATGTTTAGGAATGAGGTGATTTAACCGCGCAGCAAGCAATGCCGCGACTGCAATTGGAAGGTGTGGCGTCGCTTCATTCAACACAACCGTCACTGCGACCCCACCTTCTGAGGACCATGTTTTTCCCCGCCTTCCTCGACCACCCGTTTGCCGAGAAGTCCAACAGACGTCACCTACCTGTAAAGCATGTTCAATCGCAGCGTCTTGCGTCGACACTGCTTCTTCTAACATGACGACTTGTCCCTTACGCATCGATTGCATCCAAGCCGACATCAAGCCATGTAGCTTGATGAATCAATCCCCCAATTGAAATTCTGTCAACTCCACTTTCCGCAATCTCCCGAACGGTGTTCAAATTGACATTTCCGGATGCCTCAAGAAGAGGCGAATGGTGTGATGCATCTCGAATTGCAACTGCTTCTTTCAAAAGTTCAGTTGACATGTTGTCAAGCAAAACGATATCGATAGGCAGCCGAATGACTTCGGACAATTGTTCAAGTGTATCCACTTCTACCATGACAAAGTCTAGGCTGTTCTCTTTTGTCTTTACGATAGCTTCACGAAGTTCTTCTTCAAAATGTGTAATCATTGCGAGGTGGTTATCTTTAAATAGCGCGGCATCGTGCAAACCCATTCGGTGGGAAGTGCCTCCACCACATGTCACCGCGTATTTATCAAGTTGACGTAAGCCGGGTGTTGTCTTCCGTGTATCGCATATGTTGCAGTCTAATCCTTCAACCGCATCAACAAATTTTTTCGTACGGGTCGCAATTCCACTCGCATACCCAAGAATGTTTAACACCGTACGTTCTGCTCCAAGAATAGAGCGAATGTTTCCTTCGACGACACCAACCGTTTCATTGTGTACACGCTCTCCATCATGGCGAATCGCCTCGATTGAGACTTCACCAAACTCATCAACAACATCGAGAAGTAGATTAAGACCTGCAAGTACACCTTCTTCACGAACTCGTAAGGCAAAGCGACCATAAGACTCTTGTGGAATAATCGAAGAGGTTGTCACATCATTAGCTAATCCGCCATCTTCTTCAATGCACCTTTTTAAGAGCGAACGCATTTCAATATGTATATCCATTTTATTTACTCTTTGCATTTCGAAATCGAGCACCATGTGACATGCCATCAAGTATTTCAATCATTTCACTGCCACCACCAACGGCTAATCGATGTCCATCTTTTGAAACTGTAATACATTCTAGTGGTTGATTCGCAGGAATTGACGCAATCAAACTACTCGTATCGCAATCCCATATACCGATCGTGCCATCAGAGTGAACGGTCGCAAATCTTGATTCATCTTCAAACACGACAACATCTCGTAACACTCCACCTTTTGCTTCTTGAGTGAAGAGGACTTCGCCATGATCAGCAGAAATGAGTTGTAACTTTTGCATCGAGGTCGCAGTTAACAGTGCGTTTGTATTCTGTACATAATGCATCGCGACAATATCTGAACCATTTCCAATCCGACTCCAAAGCTCATCTCCTGTTTGAACATCAATCGCTGTAATGTTTCCATCAATTGTTGATATGAATAGAGTCTTCCCATCATGGCTAAATGTAAGCGCTAACACGATTGCATCTTTGATGTCTGTCTCTAGAGTAATCCTTCGATCTTCACGATTGACAACACATACGTTTCCAACCAATGTTCCTGCTGCAATCTCTTCTCCATTAGGAGAAACCGCTATTGATGTAATCTGTCCATCACATACACCAATACGTTTCCCGCGTTGCATCGATTCAATATCCCACAAACGAATTTCTCCAGCAATATCGCCTGTGACTGCAAGTGAAGTGCGTGGAATATGTAGAATTGTTGATAGCTCTGCGCCCTCAGATTTAATGATGGAGTGTTTATTGTGTTGTACATCAATCACTTGTACATTTGTATCAAACTCTGAGACCACCACAAGAACATCATTCCAGATAAATGCCATGTCAGAGGCGGGCATTTTGCTTCTGGATTCATGTGAAGTTTGGGCGGAAGGTACAGCGCTCCACCATCGAACACTTCCGTCCTGACTTGCTGTGACAAACCGCTCCTTATCCAAGGCATCAATAGCCCAAATAAGATCTTCATGGCCACGCAAAATGCTGGTCTTCTCAAAAGCAGGATACGACCAAAGAGTGATATTCCCATTGAAACCTACTGAAGCAATTGAGCCATCTACATGAACAACATCAGTGATTCCTCCTTGCATTGCATCAATTGTTCGTTTTGTATCTTTGTTCAAATCTAACAACATAATTTTGTCGTCATCACCGCCTGAACATAAAACTGATTCCTCAATGAATTGAACAACACGCGTAGCGCCACCATGCGCGTGATGTTGGTACGTTTGCTCTTGGGTTTCCATGTCCCAAACTGCGACTGTTCCATCTACAGTTCCAGATGCAAGCAACTTTGTCTTTGGGTCATAATCAAGTGAAAGAACCATGCCACCATCACCTCTCATAGAGGATAACTGCTTACCATCTAACTCCCACGTATAGATCATCCCATTTGCATGTCCTGTACCAAATGAATCTGTCCCTAATGACGTTAAAGATTCAATAGATGAGAGAGCTTGGTCAAAAAACAGAAGTATTTCTGATTCTAAATTAAGTACACCGATGGTGCCATTACTTAAGCCAAGAAACAGCAGTTTGCCATCATCTGAAAAATCAGCAGCATTGACATCATCAGGCAACATGACATCCCTAGAGACTGCTTCATGTTCATCATGCAATGTCACTCGACCACCCTCATACATTAAAAGGATGTTTCGACCAGATGGCGAAGTTGTCAGTGAAGTCAATCTGTCTCCGATCATCCATGTGCGAAGTGATTGGTCAACAATTCCTCTTAAATAATTCCATTCCCATCCTCGAAGTTCTCGTTTTGTTCCAGCAAGATGGCGTCGTGCCATCTCCCATGAATCGTTTGCAATTGCAGCTTGAGATGTGCCAATCATTGCAACATACGCTTTCTGCTCTGCAATGCTTCTTGCTTTCTCTTCCACAACTAATGCTTTTTGCATGTCCTCTTGCCGAGCTTCAGATTCCACGAATCCCCAGATCAAACCAGCAACCCCAACAATGAGTGCGATGAAGACCACGATTCCTGCTCGGAACTTCAATTGATTTCGTCGTGCATACAATCGAAGTCGATGCATTGTAGATGGTGGTTTAGCAAGTATTGGCTGACTATTCAAGAAGCGTTTGATATCCATCGCTAAATCAGCTACAGATTCATAACGAGACTCTCGCTCTTTAGCGAGCGCTTTCATCAAAATCTGTTCAATCTCAAGAGGAATCGTTGGGTCTATCTTTTGAGGAGATGTCGGCTTTGTTTCGCGAATGACAAGCGGTGCTCGGTAGAGTGGGATACCTTTTAAGACATACGGCAACTCCCCTGTCATCAATTGGTACATTAAAACACCAAGTGAATATACATCTGTTCGCACATCGACATCGTGAGGGTCATCGCCACACTGTTCAGGGCTGGACCATTGCAAAGTCCCAACAAAGTTTCCGGTCGTTGTGACTGTCCGTTCAACATCATCTGAACCAGCCATTAATGCCACACCAAAATCGATTACTTTTGGTCGACCGGAACTTGTGATTAGGATATTCGACGGTTTTATATCTCGATGAATGACACCACGTCCATGTCCATATTGAATCGCCTCACAAACTCGTAAAAAAATCGCGAGCCGACCTTCTCGACTTAGATGCTCTTCTTCTGCGTAATCTGTAATCGATCGACTTCCTGGAACATATTCCATCGCAAAATATGGGAGAAGTACATCGTCATGAATTTGATGCCCTGAATCATATACTTGTGCGATACCCGGATGCTGCAGACGGGCGAGCATTTCACTTTCCATCTCAAATCGATGTAACGTAGCAGGAGTTGCTGCAGCAGACTTGACAATTTTTAAAGCGACAGAACGGTGCGGGTGCATCTGCTTCGCTTCATATACATGCCCCATTCCACCGATTCCAATGATTCGAATAATCTCAAATTCACCAACCGACCGACCTAACCATTCATCTTCTTTCGCGCCCACCTTTGAATCGAACCATTCACCAACAGCATTTTCACCATGATGCGTTTCTGCATGAGGATCATGGAAATCGTGTGTGATTTCGTCATCGTTATGATTCACGTCATCATTCATGGCATTACATGATACGTGGAAGAAGAAACTGTTGTTCCTTGATTAAAGTGCGTTGCGTATCTCTTCAGCAAAGGCTGCCCCCTCGACACATTCATCCGTATTCCACACAAGTTGCAATCCATCCGCTTTGTTTGGTTTTGGAATAATGTGAAAATGAACGTGAAAGACTGATTGAGAAGCAGTTTCTCCATTGTTTTGGAGGACGTTATATTCTGAAACACCTGTAACTTGTACGATTGCTTTAGCAATTTGAACGAGTGCAATGCCTAGGGCTGCTGCACTTTCTGCAGACAATTCATGTAGAGATGATGCGGGTTCCTTTGGAATAACAAGTGTGTGCCCTTTGCTTAGCGGGGCAACATCGAGAAAGGCGAGAACGTGCTCATTCTCAAACACTTTGAAACATGGAATTTCTCCATCAATAATCTTTTGAAAGATTGTAGACATTTGTTATTTCCGGATTTCTGCTTGTGCTGCTGCAAGGCGGGCAGTTGGCACTCGGAATGGAGAACAACTGACATAATCTAAACCAACGGTGTTGCAGAACTCTATTGAATCTGGATCGCCACCATGTTCACCACAGATCCCAATCTTCAACTTTGCTTTTTCACTGCGACCACCATCACAACCCATTCGCACCAACTCTCCGACACCTTCAACATCGATTGTCTGAAATGGGTCTCGCTCTAGAATTCCGCTATCAATGTAGTGGGGTAAAAATGAGTTAATGTCATCCCGACTATAGCCGTACGTTAACTGCGTGAGGTCGTTTGTACCAAAGCTAAAAAAGTCTGCGACTTCAGCAATCTGCTGTGAAACTATAGCTGCACGAGGTATCTCAATCATAGTCCCGATTGGAATGGTGAGCTTTCCTTTAAAACGTTCTTTCTTCTTCACTGTAGAGATTGTCTCTTCTGCAAGTTGACGTAATTCTGAAAGTTCTTGGCGAGTTCCAACTAATGGAATCATAATTTCAGGTTTTGCATCGATTCGTCGACGCTTACACTCAATCATTGCTTCAACGATCGCACTTACTTGCATGACAAGAATCTCGGGATACGTCACAGCCAATCTGCAACCGCGATGACCGAGCATTGGATTGAACTCATGCAATTGCTCGACTCGACGCTTCACGACACTAGGCTTGATACCAAGAACTTTGGCGACGTCTCTCTGTCCAGCATGATCGTGTGGTAAAAATTCATGCAATGGAGGGTCAAGTAATCGAACAGTAACTGGCAGTCCTTTCATCGCAGTAAAAATGCCAACAAAATCATCAGATTGATATGGCATTAAACGAGCAAGTGCATCTTCTCGTTTTTCTTTTGTATCAGCAAGAATCATTTGGCGCATTGCAAGAATCCGATCACCCTCAAAGAACATATGTTCGGTTCGGGTAAGTCCAATTCCTTCAGCGCCAAAAGATCTTGCTCGTTTTGCATCAAATGGAGAATCAGCATTGGTTCTGACGTTCATCCGCCTTCGCTGATCTGCCCATTTCATAATCGTCCCAAAATCAGAGCTGAGTTTTGGCTCATGCCGATCAACAGCACCAAGCATTACTTCGCCTGTCCCTCCATCTATTGAGAATGTTGATTTTTCGCCGTACGTTTTACCATCAATCTCGACCTTTTTCGCCTTTGCATTGATATGTAATGCTGAAGCACCTGCAACACAGCATTTTCCCCAACCACGTGCAACAACAGCTGCATGACTTGTCATTCCTCCAGTCGAGGTCAAGATACCAACTGCGTGATGCATGCCGTCAATATCTTCAGGTGAAGTTTCTTTTCGGACTAATAGTACATCTTCACCTTCTTCAGCCCGACGAACTGCATCTTCTGCACTAAAGGCAAGTGTTCCTGTTGCTGCGCCTGGTGATGCTGGCAGACCTTTTGCAAGTGATGTTGCTCCATGTTTACTTTTGGAAGTAAAACTAGGAAGCAGCAATTGCACTAAATCACCTGCAGGAATTCTGAGGAGCGCTTCGTCTTTCGATATCAAACGAGATTTAACCATGTCTACTGCAAGTTTCACTGCTGAAGCTGCAGTCCGTTTACCCGTTCTCGTTTGCAACATCCACAACTTGCCCCGTTCGATTGTAAACTCGATGTCCTGCATATCTCGGTAATGCTTTTCGAGTTTCTTTTTAATCGAAATCAATTCGTTGTATATTGAAGCATTCCATTTTTTCATTTGGGAGACTGGTTTTGGT
Organism: uncultured Isosphaeraceae bacterium; assembly: GCA_964624985.1. Classification (GTDB taxonomy): domain Bacteria; phylum Planctomycetota; class Phycisphaerae; order Phycisphaerales; family SM1A02. The sequence goes on from CAZVAE010000003.1 coordinate 23,186, forward strand.
GTTCGGATTCCAGCAACTACGTCCTCACCTTGAGCATCAATCAAAAATTCTCCGAAGAACATATCTTTCCCCGTTGAAGGGTTGCGAGTGAATGCTACTCCTGTTCCGGAATCTCTTCCCATGTTGCCAAAAACCATTGCTTGTACGTTTACTGCGGTACCTTGCAGACCAACAATGCCATTAATTTGTCGATAACTTTTTGCACGATGCGTGTTCCAAGATTTGAAGACAGCTTCAACAGCAAGTAAAAGTTGTTTGTATGGGTCTTGTGGAAAACCTGCCCCAACTTTTCGTTGGTACAACTTTTTATATCGTTTACATACTTCTTCTAATCCTTCTGCTGAGAGTTCGGTATCGAGCGTCACACCGTGTTGTTTCTTCACAATTGAAAACTCATGTTCAAAATCTTCATGTTCCATCCCCATGACAACATCACCGAACATGTTGATTAGACGACGGTACGCGTCCCACGCAAATCGAGCATTCCCTGTGAGAGCAATCATGCCTTGCACTGCTTCGTCAGTTAGCCCAAGGTTGAGCACCGTGTCCATCATTCCAGGCATTGAAACTGCTGCTCCTGAACGGACTGAAACGAGTAAACGATCCGTTTTAGAACAAAATGTTTTCTTGGTCTCTTTCTCGAC
>CAZVAE010000004.1:0-1839 GCA_964624985.1 uncultured Isosphaeraceae bacterium
GTTGAATCTTGGGCGAGAGCACTCGCTAAGAATACGCGCTGCTGCTCCCCCACCGAGAGTTGATTGATTTGACGGTGAGCATAGTCAGTCATGCCGACTCGCTCTAATGCTTCCATTGCTATCTTTTTATCGTTTCGAAAAATGGGCTTACACCAACCGATTTTTCCATACCGCCCCATCAGGACGACCCCCAGAGCATCTATGGGAAAATCCCAATCAACAGATTCACGTTGAGGTACATACGCAACTAACTTTCGCTGTTTCTTGAAGGGCTCTCCGTACAGATGAATACTGCCTGATGCACGTGGCACAATGTCCAAAATCGCTTTGATTAATGTGCTTTTCCCAGCCCCATTCGGGCCGACAATCGCAACGAGTTTGCCTTCAGGAATATCTAAGTCAACATCCCACAACACTGGCTTACGATGGTACGCAACAGTCAAATCGTGTATCGAAACTGGCGAACTCGCTGAATGCCCTGCTTCAATATTTACAGGATTCATTACTATCTCTGCTTGCTCTCAAAATAGGATGCAAACCCGCCGTCTTGAGCATCTCCACCAAGTGCTTTGGAAATCGTTGTGACGTTATGATCAAGCATGCCGATGTACGTGCCATGGTACGTGCCTGGTTTACCCATCGCATCAGAGAACAACCGACCGCCAATTGAGACGGTATGACCTTGCGCCGCAGCACCTTCGATGAGAGCGTTGACGTTCCGATCAGAGACACTAGATTCGACAAAAACAGCCGTTATTCCATTTTCTACAATCATGTTGACAAGGCGATTGACATCTTCAATTCCTGCTTCCGATTCAGTCGACAATCCTTGAACACCCACAACATCAATATCATATGCACGACCAAAATAGTTGAACGCATCGTGTGCCGTGATTAAAACTCTACGCTCTTCTGGAATTGAACCAATTAAGTGTTGCGCATAGTCATGAAGTGATTCTAACTGGAGTTGATACGCGTCTCCATTTGCGCGGTATGCATCGCAGTTGCTTGGGTCTTGCTCACAAAGTGCATTCACAACCGCTTCTACTGCCTGTGACCACGCTGAAACGTCCATCCATACATGGGGATCCCAATGGCCTTCAAACTCAGGTGGTTCAAGTAAAAAAGTTTCATCAATCAGTTCGGTCACTGGATAGACTTTCTTTCCCATCCTTGCCGCTTTAAAGAACGTGTCTGTCATTCGACCTTCGAGCATCAGCCCACTATAAAAAACCATATCAGCACCAACAATTGCTTTAGCATCTGCTGCTGTCGGTTTGTAGAGATGTGGATCTACTCCTTCTCCCATTAAAGAGGTAACTGTGGCATGTTCCCCTGCAACTTGCCTCGTAATATCCGCAACCATTCCAGTTGTGGCAATAATCTGAATCGGCTCAGCAACTGCTGTTACAGATGCGATGAGAAACAATATTATGCTTTTTAGTGCCACAAGGAGTCCTTTTTGATTAATCAAAAGTATAAACTATGGTATGCTATAAATCAAGTCATGCTCTCACCAACTGTTGAAAATTACCTCAAAGCCCTCTATTTGCTCGACCCCTACGCCCAGGAAAGGATCGCAACTGGCCAACTCGCCGAAGCGCTCAATGTGACACCAGGGTCCGCAACGTCGATGATTAAGAACATCGCGGAGGCTGGATACGTACTGCACAGACCACACTACGGTGTTGAACTGACAGATGAGGGTCGACGCCTTGCGATACATGTCGTTCGCAGGCATCGAATCGTCGAGTTGTTTCTCGTTCAGACGTTGGGTATGGATTGGAGTGAAGTACACGATGAGGCAGAAAAACTTGAGCATGTTGTTTCAGATAAAGT
>CAZVAE010000004.1:1849-7544 GCA_964624985.1 uncultured Isosphaeraceae bacterium
CGTGAATCGTCTTGACGCGTTGCTTGGATTTCCCACCGTGGACCCACATGGAGATCCAATTCCTACCTCGGAAGGAGAACTTCCTCACAGGCCACTCATGCTTCTTGCGATGTGCAATGAAGGAGACAGGGTCGCAGTTGCGAGAATTGGAAATCAAGACACCGCTTTTTTGCATTTCGCCGAGGAGAATGGATTACTTCTTGGTACTCTAATCACCATCATGTCTAAGAATGATGTCGCGGATTCGTTAACCCTTCAGTCTTCTGAAAAAGAAGTGACACTTGGCCTCGCCGCAGCAGGTAAGATTGAAGTTGAACATGTGTAACTTCAAAGAAATGTATCGAACACTACTATGCCTTTCACTTTCTTTAGGCGCTGCGTGTACTGTCCAACAGATAACACCTGTGAATTCGATTACTGCCGAAGAGATTCTCGAGGATGTTCGGTGGCTTGCGTCTGACGAACTACAGGGAAGGTTCTATCGATCAGAAGAAGCGAGAAGAGCCGCGAAGTACATCGCAACAAAATGGAAGGACGCAGGGCTCGTACCTATTCACTCTACAAACTCAATGTACTTGCCAACAGATGACCTGCGTGATTCGCCAAACGTAGCCGCAATGTTGAAAGGGAGCACCGATTCGTATGTTTTCATCACTGCTCACTACGATCACTTAAAACCTCGGAGCAGGGGTGAGGACAAGATTTACAATGGCGCTGATGATAACGCCTCTGGAACAGCTGCACTTATTGCCATTGGCAACGCGCTTGGGCGTATTGAGGAACCGCTCAACGCTTCAATTGTTCTTGTTGCGTTTACAGGAGAAGAAGCAGGGCTTATCGGCTCTAAACATTTTGCAGAGCATTCGCCAATACCTTTACACCGTATACAAGCCCTCATCAATCTCGATATGATTAGTCGAGGAGAACCAAACACTATTTTCTTAGAAGGCACTCCTGATGCACCTCGAATCGCAAGGGCAATCACAAAAGCAAATCAACGTGTTGGGTTACACATTGTTCGGAATCAGTACCCAGACTGGCTATATAGAAGTGACCAAGCACCATTTCTTGAACGAGGTGTCCCTTCAGTTATGTTTAGCGTAGAAGATCATGAAGATTACCATCGAGTAAGTGATGAAACAGACAAAATTATTCCTGAGCTTGCTGCAAAAACAACAAGACTTATCTTCCTTACTGCATATGAGCTCGCTCGTCATGTACCCTAATGCAATATGAGATTCCTTACGACTGCTGTTCTCTTTTTCATGTTGATTGGCTGTAGTGATCCACCTCCTGAAAAAGCAGTGGACGTAGAACAGACTGCTCATCAGGGTGAAGAAATTTACATGTTGTATTGTGCTTCATGCCATGGACCAAGTGGCGATGGGAAGGGATTTATCGAACTTGACCGTCCTGCACGAAGTTTTATCACCGGCGGTTTCTCATTTGGAAATACGATTCACGCCATTTCAAAAACGACGTATTCGGGAATCCCTGGTACACCGATGCCACCGTTTGCAGAGGTTCTCGATTCGACTCAGATTAAACTTGTTGCAGAACATGTCCGCTCTTTTGCACCTTCATTACAAGAAGTTTCACCAGATGAAACGGAATATCTTGTCGCTGATCGCCCTCTCGTCATCCGAGGCATGATTCCATCTTTGCATGAGGGTGAAGCTGTACTTCCGAGAGGTCTCGTTGTTGGCAACCCAGACCGATTCAGTTATGAGTATTCCGCAGATGATGTGCGGCTGCTTGCAGTGCGGCAGGGACAATTTGTACGTCGAGCAGATTGGGGAGAACGTGGCGGCTCCCCACTTGAGTTACTTGGCTCAGTCGTCGTTCAAGTGACGTATGACGATACCACGCCACTCTTTACACTTGAAGACGGAACACCATTAAAGGCAGCACTTAAAGCAACCAATACACTTGGCCCATATGCGACTGTTCAATATGCACTCCAGACCCCTGAGCATGAAACAATTGCCACAGTGCAAGAGCGATGTATTCCGACAACAGGCACGCGCACTCTTATCCAACAGCAATGCACAATCGAAACTTCACAGCCACTTTTGATACACCCACCTCATAAGACGGATATTTCTATAGCTCCTCTTATTCCGACAGGTACACATGATTTCACCATTACTCACGCCCTCTACGGAGGTGATTCATGATGCTGATTCCTGTGATTGCTTCAACACTCTGTGTTGCATCGTCCCCTTGGACGGTCGAATACCTTTCGCCACCCGAAGGTGCAGTACTTGAGGTTGGTGGTATGGGTTTTATGTCAGATGGGGATATGGTTGTCAGTACTCGACGCGGCCAAGTATGGCGAATTCAAGATCCCAATGCACCACATCCTGAAGATGCAACGTTTACTTTGATTTGCGAAGGGCTACATGAAGGACTTGGGCTAGCAGTTGTCGACGATGAAATCTATGTCATGCAACGAAGTGAACTCTCTAAACTTATTGACTTAGACGGGGATGAAATCATCGATGAAGTGGAAACGATTACACAAGATTTTGGAATGAGCGGAAACTATCATGAGTTCGCGTTTGGTCTACCGGTCGACAGCCAAGGCAATATGTACTTTTCTCTCAACCTTGGCTTTTGGAATCCTCACTGGTGGCATGGAAAATCTCGAGCACCCTATCGTGGGTGGGTATTGCGGGTTACCCCAGACGGAACTGTAACACCTATTGCAGGCGGATTACGTAGCCCTGCTGGAATGGGGCTTCTCGAAGATGGCACGTTGTTGGTGACAGATAATCAAGGCGATTGGATGGCTGTTTGCCCTGTGTATGCCATTAAAGAGGGTGCGTATTATGGTCACCCGGCGTCTCTTCGTTGGTACGAAGATCAACCAGATGTAGAGCCATCGGATACCGAGCCGCACCCTGAAGTCAAACGAGAACATCCGGTGCTTTGGATTCCATACCAATGGTCTCGATCGACAGGAAATGTGATTTACGACAATACAGGTGGTCCGTTCCACGGACAATACATCATTGCTGAACTAACGAATGGACAGATTCTTCGTGCCAATTTTGAAGAAATTAATGGCGTACTCCAAGGTGCGTGCTGGCTTGCGCACGAACGCGTTGGTTCCTCCTATCACATTGAGTATGGACCGGATGGCACTTTGTACTCTGGGATGACCAATCGTGGCTGGGGAGGACTCGCTCCCGGTGACGGCATTGCAAGGGTAACGTACAACGGAGAACTGCCTCTTGAGATGCAATCTGCCCACTTGATTGAAGATGGTTTTGAACTCACATTTACGAAACCCCTGACAGAAGCACCGACCATCATCGGAGAAAAATACGACTACAATTATTGGTGGGAGTATGGTTCTCCTCGACAACACGTAGAACCCTTACAAATCAACGGGGTGGTTCTTAGTCCAGATGGCCTCACCGTGACTGTTGACATCGAAAATTTAGAATCCGGTACATGTGTGATGGTCGAACTTGCAAACGCAATGAGTTCCGATGGCTCCGTGTTGTTACATCCGGAATTTTCATACACCATCAATACATTACCAAGCGGCGAACTCACGTACGTCGCGAAAGTTGTTGAGCCGCCTATTGAACGAGGCGAGGAAGTCGAAGGTTGGCTCTACCTCACATGGGCGGATGCATTTGGGTTGTGGGATACTCAAGGAGTCACGTTGTGCGATGCTGAGTTAGATGTACAGAACCGAAGCCAGTTCATCCGTAGCGAGGGCATGGGAGCTCTCGTCGCCAATCAAGGAGAATGGATGGAAACAACATGTACAGCAGGCAGCGGGCAAATGAAAATGGTTTACATGCTCGCGGAAGGTGCTGAGTTTGCAATCAACCTTCCCAATGGAATGACGTATCTCATCAAAGATGCTCCCATCGATGGATATCTATCCCCAGGAATTTGGCACAATCTACGTATCACGTACAGTGATTCCGAGATTGAAGAAGTTGAAATCAACGGTGTTGTCGCACAAAAACACATCGAAACAAACAAAGTAGGCGAAGAAACGTTAAGGATAGAGTGTCTAAAAGGTGAGATTGCCTTTGGAGATGTTCGCCTTCGACAACAGATTGTTGATTCCACTTCTACGAATTGTACGAATTGGACACCCCTGTCTATACGTACAGAACAACTTCAAACCAAAGGAAAAGTCCATTGGGAAAAAAGTGATGGTGGAGGGTTAAAAATAAGTGGTCAAGGTGAACTCTCTTTTCCACTTCCTAAGCGCACATCATCGATGAAGTTCCATGCAAAATTGAACGGTGATGGGTTTGCAAGACTCAAACTCGGAGAGGTAGAAATCGATATTGCAACGAAGGGCGAACGAAAAACCGGTGGCATTTCAAAACACCCAATACGTACAAATCTCATCGATCAAAATGAGTGGTGTACAATCGAGATACATCAAGAGGACCACGCAACGTCTCTTGTTCTAAATGGCATTACGATCATCAATAGTGATGATGTCCCCTCTTCCATTGGTGATGAGTTGCGAATTACGATTCAAGATGCAACACTATCTATTAGACGAGTTTCGATAGAGAAGTGATTTTTCTTCCGATGGCACAATGTTTGTGGACAGTATGACTTGCCCTTCCCTTTTCGGCGTCATAACGATTTCTCGATTTCCATACCAATACCCGAAAACGCCAAGAGGCCAGTCGCGTAGATACGAAATGTGAAACGGTTCCCCTTCGGAAGGAAAGATCTGTTTGATGTTCCAATATACATTTTGTCTTGCAGAATGCAGACCTCGATGCGCAGAACCACCGCTCCGCAGTGGTTGTTTCGGTTGTTCGCTCTGATAGATTGTGATGTTCTGATGTAGATTTCTAAAAGAACACGCCTTATGTGAATCCATCGCAAGTTCATTTCCTGAACCATCCGTAAACACATTAAAGTGACTACACCACGAAATGGTTGTTCCATGCCTATGTGGTGCATTCAAGGCAAAGTCTTGGACCAAGCAATGGCTGCACGAACTCAGACATATTGGATGGTGCATGTACCGTCCATGAGTTATAAAACCATCAACTGTTGTAAATCCACTCCCACCTAAAATGATGCCACTATCTGCATTTGTTGTTGAGATGTTTTTGAAAAGACATTCTACGAGAGCATTGCCAGCAATTGCATTGAATCCTTTTTCTTTCAAGTGCCCTGGATACGTGGTTTTTTTAAAATCGAAATGTAAATTTTCAATAATGCAGTATCTAAGTGATGGCACTCTAACAACCTGTACATTCCATTGCACTTGAGCGGGCATCGGCAGGGGCGGATAGAGTTCTACAGAATCATCTGTAACAGAAGTTACTTTAAACCACGAGACGACCCTTCGTGCTTTTGACTCTTGTAACTCCTTGCCGTACTCACGAGACTGGACTGCATCCCCATAGAGCCAACTGAACAGTGTGTCATCGCCAGTATCATTGAACCACCAAAGTTGAATCCACTCCCCAACTGACGGCTGCATGTCTTCCCACTCCACCTGTAGTGCATTCGATCCATCCGGAGCATTTGCGACAATGTGTCCTAGTGTTTGACTTTTCCCACGTGGCCGTAGTCGCAAAAAACCGCTACTCCAACTCCAATTTCTGTTTACCCCATATACATCAGTGAGTGAATTCGGGCAATACAGCGTCGTGTGATCTCCAAGTAGTCGTGGTTTTTTGGGTTGAACAAA
>CAZVAE010000004.1:7554-20772 GCA_964624985.1 uncultured Isosphaeraceae bacterium
GAACTTCAATTCTCCTTTCAATGACGAATCGACCTTTGGGGAACACCACTGTACCGCCATGCTCTGATACAGCATTAATAGCATTTTGTATTGCTTCTGAATCATCCTTATCATCATTCGCAATGGCCCCAAACTCTTGTACATTGACTTGCATCGCAGGAATCTGAATTGAGATCTCTTGTTGACATCCAGCAATAGAAAAATCCGGTATGGGTACAAGAAAAAGTAATGGAAGGAGGGAATGAACCATAACTGCCCCATCGTAATCTGTACCATAGATGCATGATGACACCCACTTTACTATTTACACTTCTTTTTTCTTCGACTTCACCTTGGACACCATTGTTTAATGGGCAAAATCTAGATGGGTGGACGATTGTCAACGGCGATGAGACAACCTGGGTTGCAGATGAGGGCAAAATCATCACCACCGGAAAGCCAACAGGTGTACTTCGAACGAATGCGATGTATGAAAACTTCATCATCGAACTTGAGTGGCGACACCTCGTAGAAAATGGAAATGCGGGAATGTTCGTGTGGTCCGATCCTATCCCTGCAAAGGGTGTTCCGTTTACAAGAAGTATTGAAGTTCAAGTTATGGATGGGAGAGAACTCGATTGGTATACGACTCACGGTGATATCTTTTCCATTTGGGGCTCACAGATGGTGCCAGACAGACCACATCCAATGGGATACCAACGTTGTCTACCGAGCGAACGAAGATCGAAGCCAGCCCCAGAATGGAACCACTATATTGTCACGTGTATTGATGGACAGATTCATTTATCCGTTAACGGCGCGTTTGTTTCTGGAGGGCATAACGTAACCCCTCGTAAAGGGTATATCTGTTTAGAAGCTGAAGGAACGCCAGCCGAATTCAAGAACATCAACATCATCGAACTCCCCCCTTCCAGCCCAGCACTGGATCTTGAAGATTGCGCAAATGAAGATTTGGGTTTTACAACGCTCTTCGATGGTCTTTCGCGCGATGGCTGGGAGACCAGCGCGCCCGATGGGTGGAGGGTCGGCGACAATGTCTTGAACTGTACAACAGGTAGTACTCCGTTGATGACGACTGCATCGCATCTACCGTATGAGTTTCAGTTTGATTATCGTTGTCAACATGATTCTTCAGAGTTGTTTGTTGTCATCGATGGAGAAAAAACGTATTTGCCTTGTAACGAAGTTGGCAGTTGGACTCGCTTCCGTATCAGGGGTGGGGGTGGCCCCATCGGCATTGGGGGGGAAGAGTGCTCATTTACAAATCTCTACATTCGCACACAAAATACCCAAATTGAATGAAACGTGAATGGTACGAGATCGCTTGTCCTCCAAAGAGACATGCCTTCGTATCCAATCCCAACAGTTCTTCCGAAGTATCGAACTCCTGATGAGGAGATTCGTGCACTTCGCACCGAACTGAGCATCGAACGGCAAGCAAGAAATGAAGCAGAAACCGCCCTGCTCATGGTTGATATGGCTCAGAAAAACGGCGACCCTCCACCATCCAGAATGGCAATGATTGCAGGATTGGCAAAACTTGCTGAATCAAGAGATGATGATACTGGGACACACCTTACAAGGATTCGCCAATACACCTCGATTATTGCAACAGCGTATGCCGAACTATTCCCTTCGCTCCTCCCTCTAGGAGAAGTACCCATCATTGCGGTAGCGTCAATGTTGCATGATATTGGAAAGGTGAGTATTTCAGATGAAATCTTACTTCACCCAGGCACATTCTCTTCTTCACAACTTGAAGTGATGAAACGTCATGCTCCAATAGGCGCGGACATCTTGCTTGCTCTGTCCGAACAGTTAGGTCGAGATCCATGGATCGATACCTCAATTCAGATTGCTCTGGGTCACCATGAGCGATGGGATGGTTGTGGTTACCCATTTGGATTGAAAGGAAGAGGAATCAACCTGCCAGCAAGAATTGTCGCGGTTGCGGATGTGTATGATGCACTGACAACTGAACGCGTGTATAAGAAAGCGCACTCGCATAGTGATGCTCTTCAAATCATTCAACAAGAGCGAGGAAAGCACTTCGATCCAGATGTCGTCGAAGCGTTCGAATCAAATCTTGAAGAGATTAATCGTGTTAGAGAACGTTTAAACCAAGTGCAGTTAACTTCTTAGCTCTGATGGTTCTTTGCATCTGCATAGCAAAGAAGACACCAGCCCAGAAGAAAAGCGAGCCATAATGCGTTTGTGATGAGTACCGTAACCATACGGCGCATTCTACATTGAACCTGTTTACACCGCCAATATCATGTAGGATGATGAGATGGAGTCTCAGAAGACGTCACTTCGAGCATGGGCAGGCGGCAAAGGTTGGATTATCCCACTTTTACTTGTCACATCTCTCGTCTTTAACATTCTTGGGCTCGTCTTACCCTTTTTGGAGATTGATGCTGCCTTTTCAAAGGGTGTGATTTACAGCCTTCCGCATTCAGTGATACTCATGTGGCAACACAAACTCTACTTTGTCTCGGGACTCATTTTGGGATTTTCGATCATCTTCCCGTTCTTCAAACTCATCTCGCTATTTGCTGCTTGGTTTCTCCCGTGGAAGTCTCAAAGCAGAGAGAGATTTCTTCATGCGATTGAGTTGCTCGGGAAGTGGTCATTTATGGATATATTCGTCGTGATTCTACTTCTTGCACTCACGAGTAATCAGTCCTTTATCTCTTCTACGATACACGTTGGTGTTTATTATTTTATTGGGGCGATTACCCTCAGCATGATTACATCTGAAATTATCATCGGTCTCGCAAGAAAACAACTACAAGAAGTGAAACCACATGCTCCATATGCATCGAAAAGAGTTTGGTTACTAACAGACAAAATGTTAATCAGTTGGATTGTGCCTGTACTCGTTTTGGTTTCAGCCGTTGCACTCATTGAAGCGCTACATGCTACCTTCTTAAGAATTTCTCAACTTCTTCTTGTTTCAAGGTCATACAGCATCTCTGAGATCATGGCGTTGTTACAAAATCAAGAACGTTGGGTTCTTCTAATCGTGCTGGTTGGTGCATTGGCAATATTCCCACTCTTCCGCCTATTCCTGGTCATGATTGGATGGCTCATACCAATGCATGTTCCCGCTCACTTAAAAGTAAGGGCAATGATTGATACCGTTTCAAGATGGTGCATGCTTGATGTATTTGGGCTTGCGTTGTTCTTAGTGACAACAGAGGGTCGAGATCTCGTCAAAACAGAGATTCAGAATGGACTCTATGTGGTTGTCGTTGCAATCGCATTAAGTTATCTACTTGGAGCAATTGCAATTGCACTTTCGAAATCAGTGGCTACAACAGCAAAAACTACTGAAGCGTCTTAAGGTACGCCAACACGTCTCTTAAATCTCGATGGTCAAGTAACTCTCCCATTGGAGGCATAGCGGAGTATTCACCATACCCTTCTGTAATTTTTACATTCGGGGAAAGTAATGCTTCTTGCAATTCTTGTTCACTTAATCGAGTTGCTACACCATCGAGTGGTGGTCCTGCTATTCCCCCTTGATTTTCAATGATATGACAACGCAAACATTCGCTTCGAGAATTTTCATACACAACTTGCTTCCCATGTATTGGATTACCCCCGTGTAGAAGCCATGTTCCTTCGAGTGGATCTCCAAACATGAGTAAGTCGCCCATCGCATCTGCATATTCAAGGTGCAACTCAACGGGAAGTGTTTTTGCTTTGACTTGGCGTAGACCCTCTGGATTTCGTGCAAGCGATTGTATAGCTGCTTGTGCTTCTTGGATCTCGCCCTCTTCAATACTTTTCAATAACAATTGAGTCGCGGCTGGTTCATCAATATCCAGGAGGATATCCCTCGCGGCGGATCGTAACTGCCAAGCATTGTGTGCAAGCGCGAACTGTATCGATGCTTCATCTGCAAGCGACCGAAGGCAATGTTCTCGTAACTCGATTGGCTCGTTCTCATCATTCAAAATGCGTTCATTGATTGCAGTTGGTAAATCGATATGGTGTTTTCGAGCGATTTCAAACACATGTAGTTGGTGTTCTTCTTTTGAAGAAGAAACAAGGAGATTAATCTTGTTTTCAATCGGCACGATGGACCTCGCATTTGCGTTTCGTGCTGGTCTCCAACGTCCATCAATGATTTCGCGGGGCGGCGGTTCTTTCCATTCTTTGATGATGCCAAGAGCAACACTCCGTAAACGATCGCTATTCTCAGTAGAAACTGCGAACTCGATAATCGCTTCAAGATGTTGTTCTCTGCCCAATCGTTGCCCTGCACTAAGCGCTCTTCTCTTCCACGGTTCACTCCTTGCTTTTGGAAGTGACTGAGCGAGATCTTCCATTGAAGCATCAATTGGAACATCGTGGATGGCGCGAGCAGTTTCGGTGGCTACTGCAATATCTTCATCGAGCAGGAAGGTCGATAGAAATGGAGATTCTTGTTTTCGAAGAGCGAGTACTGCGGCAAGTCTGACTGCCGAAGACGGATGATCCGTTAGGTTTACAAGTGCAGATGGGTACTGGCTATTTGCAAGTGCCACAACGCCAGCGTGACGTAGATAAACATCACGATTATCATTGCGTTCAAGCATCGTAAGAACTTCTTCCAATGGGTTGCCCAGATGGCCTGATGCAATTGTTGCAAAGTAAGATACTCGCGGGGATGGATCATCGATAAGGGATCGCACTACTGAGAATGCTTCGACGTGTGTTGATTCTCCAAGAATTGTGCAGGCTTGTGCTCGTATCTCTGCATCTTCGTCATGTAATAGTGGGACCATAAAACGGGGACCCACCAACGGCTTTCTGTTCCACCTGCTCGATCAATCATCGCCAACCCCCACATCGCATGAATGCGTGCAAGTTGGTTTGTAGAGTGCAACACTATTGAATGCAATGAATCCGCTTCTTTTCTCTCTGCAAGTTCAAACTGCGCTCGTAGACGAACTCTTCTGTCACCGTGTGACAACATCTTCAACAGTTCATCGGTTGTTCTACTCTTAAACCCCGCTTTGAAGAGTTGCGAGACATCCCCTTCTGATACATATTCTTCATCCCACACTGAATAGAGCCGCCCTTCGAAATTCCCCGTCCAGCCCTCCCCCCAATCGCTAATGACCATCTTTCCGTTGTATCCAAAATCAACATCCGTACAAAGCACATTCTCAACAAATGGATGTAGATCTTCCATCTCAAAATGAGCACCTTTTGGTTTCACCGTGAATGAAAGCACATCGCTATGCTCTGCACTTCCTCGAAAATCGCAAAGAAAGAAATGATTGTCATATCGAGGCGGTAACCCTCCTCCTGGATAAAAAGTCAATCCAGAAGGTCCCGAGCCGATGGTGTCAATGGCTGGAAGAATCCATGCAGGACGATCTTTCGCATGGGGATCCCAGCCATGTTCTTGAACCCATGGACCACGCTTGTTCTCACCCTCCATGGTCTGGTACTCCATTCTCCAACCAGTCTCACCCCCCTCAACACAATAGACAAGACGAGCCTTATCACCGGCATCTGAATTATTATCGCCTGTAAACAAATTACCAAAGTTGTCGAAAGCGAGTTCTTGGGGGTTTCGCAAACCGTGGTGATACAACTCTAAATCTGAGCCATCAAGTTCACATCGAAACACGCCTCCTTCTCCTGGACTATGCAGCACGGCGCCATCCTCAAGTTCGATGTGGAATCCTCGATCACCCAAAGACCAATAGAGCCGTCCATCAAGACCTAGGGCAAGCCCATGCAAATCGTGACCTCGTAGTGCAACTCGTACACCGAATCCCCGATAGACTTCGTCTTGAATCTCAGCCACTCCATCGTTGTTTGGATCTTGTAAACGCCAAAGTGATGGAATACATGTAAACCAAACATCTCCATCAATGGCAAGAAGGCCAGCCCCTGTGCCATCAAGTACACCGTTAAAGCCATCTGCAACAACAGTTGAGGTTTCGAACACTCCATCGCCGTCTCTGTCTTCAAGTCGGCGAATTCGTTCTTCGAACTCTGTGTAAAACTCCATCCCATTCTCTCGTTGATCTGCCCAATATTCAAACATCGCTAACCGGTCATCTAACGTTTGGTTTTGCAAATCATCTTCAAGCCAAAATGGACTTGATCGATTGTCTGGAACTGCATTTTCCTGACGGAATGATTCGGCTACAAGGATATTGCCTTGCTCATCAAAACAGAAAGAAACAGGGTCCATCACCTGCGGCTCGGCTGCGATTAACTGTTTTGTCATCCCCTCAGGTAAAGCAATTTTTTCAAATGAAACTTCTGGTGTTGGTGAAAAGCAAAGAAGTACGGAAAGCATTATGAAATCCATGTTAACCCTTCGGGCAGTGTATTGAAATTTTCGCATCCATCTTCTGTCACAAGAACCATATCTTCAATACGAATGCCGCCAATCGCATGAGAATAGAGACCTGGCTCGATGGTCACAACATCTCCTGAGATGAGCGGCGGTCCGTTTCTATCAAGAAGTGGTGGCTCATGCACATCAAGCCCGATTCCATGTCCAGTCCCATGAGGCATAGAACAGAATGAAGGTGGATCATTCTCTTTTGGTAATCCTTCTACATATCCGTGCTCTTGAAGAATACGTATTGTTTCAAGATGGACCTCTTCGCCGGTCGTCCCCGCCTTTGTCTTTTCAATTGCAGTTTGTTTTGCAGCGACAACTGCTGCGTGCATCAGTTGTAACTCTTCAGAAATCTCTCCATGCACGACCGTTCGAGTGCAATCACCGTTGTACATCGTTTCTTTATCAAGAGGAAAGATGTCAATGATGACCGGCTCGCCTGTTCGAAGAGGGCCGCTACCAAGTTCATGACAATCTCCGCCGTCACTCCCCCCAGCAACAATGGATGGGGGATTAAAAAAATTACGCTCTAGAAGGAACGTGTCTATGATTGTTCGAACTCTATGACTTGTCAGAATCTCGCCTTCAAGGTGTAGCTGACCTTGTGCATCGGGGGTTGCGCGACCGACCGTTTCACAAGCTAATCGCATGACTTCTTCTGTCACCGCTTGTGCCTTGCGAAGATTTGCAACCTCGTCTGCATCTTTCATTCGCCGATCTGCAACACCAATTTCGGCATCAAGTTCAACATGTATGCCAGCGGATTGCATCTCATCTACATAAAGAAGGGGCAATGTGCGATCACCAATCACTGATGTGATGCTATTTCTTCTCAAGCATTCAACGGTCGATTGTGCTGCGGCTGTGTCACGGTCACCTGACAATCCAGTTGCGGGTGTAAAGTGGCTATAGCCATAGACTCGATTTGCACGGGCGTGTTTTTTTGCGCGATCGATCTCGATTTCTCTCAAAATGAGCGTTCGGGAACCATCAGGTAGGTCGATCGCAATCATGGCATCATGCACCATAAACCGCACTTCCCTATAGAGCGATTTGTTTGTAGATGGATTCCCCGCCATGACTCGTGCTGTGTTGTCTTCCATACTTTGTAGTGTATCGAATGTGAGTGTCACAATCGTAACTGTCACTTTGGGGACACCCAGAATGTCTTGCTTTTTCGGAACGAGTGGAGCAAGAGGGCTTGGCGACGATTCGACGCTACGCGGAGAAGAGACGCGAGCACGATGGATGGCAAAGCCATCAAGGCACAGGATTGCGCTGAACTGTGCCACGGATCCACACAGTGGAGAAGAAAGCAAGACATTGGTCTTGCTTTTTCGGAACGAGTGGAGCCGATCGGGCTCGAACCGACGACCTCTTGCATGCCATGCAAGCGCTCTCCCAACTGAGCTACGGCCCCTTACGTGTTTTACATCGCTGCGTTAATTGCGTCTGCTAAATCTTCTTTTGAAGCAATGCCAACAAACTTATTTGATATATCCCCGTTTTTCATAATCAAAATAGTTGGAATAGATTGAATACCATAGGTCACAGCTACGTCTCTGTTGGCATCAATGTCTACCTTGCCAACCTTCGCTTTCCCTTCAAAATCCACAGCTAGTTCATCAATCACTGGCCCGAGCATTTTGCATGGTCCACACCATTCAGCCCAAAAGTCAACGAGGACAGGCTGATCTGCATCAAGGACTTCGGATTGGAAATTTGCGTCTGTAAATTCTAGTGCCACTGGTATTCTCCTATTTGTATCATTGAATAATGGAAAGAGATTGTAGCAGTAGTGCATGCTCACGAACATTGTGAACTCGAAAAATTTGTACTCCTTGCAGCGCCATTTCCAGAGTAGTCGCAACTGAGGCAGAATCTCGAAGCTCGGGTGACTCAATTCCTGATACTGCACCAATAAAACTCTTTCGGCTCGCACCCATATAGACAGGAGCGCCTAAATCTACGAAGTTACTTGCTTCTTCAATTAGTTTCCAATTTTGCTCAACACTTTTGCCAAAACCGAGACCAGGGTCGAGTGCTATCGAACTTTTCTTAACGCCTGCCTTGATTGCGACTTCCATGCGGGCTGTGAGCCAATCTCGCACATCATCAACGATGTTGTGCGAATCAGGAGCGTGTTGATATGCGTTACTGTACTGGTCAAGTTCGGGTGGTAATCGTCTGTGCATCAGAACGAGTCCTGCGCCTGTTGATGCTGCGAGCGAAAAGATCCCCACATCTTCCTCGCCTGCTGCAACATCATTGATGATTGTTGCACCAACTGAAATTGCTGCATCTGCAACAGGAGCGAGTGTGGTATCAATCGATATGAAAACATCACTTCGCTCACGAATTGCCTTGATCACAGGAACTGTCCGATCGATTTGCTCATCTGCAGAAACGCGTTCTGCTCCTGGTCTTGTCGATTCACCGCCAACGTCAATTATCGTTGCGCCTTCTTCAACAAGAAGTGTTGCTTGGTGTACTGCACGCTCAACATCCGTGTAACAACCGCCATCGCTAAAGCTATCAGGCGTAACGTTCAAGATTCCAACAAGTATTGGGGGATCAATCGAAAGTGCGTGTGTGCCACACTGCCAAGTTACAGCTCGTTGTTTCACCGATTGAGTTTGTGGCTCGTCGCAAGCACTGCATGTGAATCGGAAAGGAATCGCTGCTTCAATACATCGTCTTTCCAGCAATCAGTAATCAATGTCGTTATCGCATTATTTTCGTTTGTCATCCACGTTTCCTTTTCTAATCAATGAAGTTCGTCCTTGTACTGTAGACGATTCTACTCGACGGGTTCACAACGAATCTAAATATCTTCCCCCTTGGAACTCACTCCACCGTAACTGATTTTGCAAGGTTTCTTGGTTTGTCGACATCTTTGCCTCGCAGCACTGCTGCGTGGTAGGCAATGAGTTGCAGAGGAACAACCGTCAGCAGTGGCTGGAGTGGTTCAGGGACATCTGGAACATAGACGACATCATCGCAATGATTTCGTATTGATTCATCACCTTCTGTTGCGACTGCGATGACGTGACCTCCGCGAGAACGAACCTCTTCCATATTGCCAATAACTTTATCGTATTGGCTTCCCTTTGTTGCAACGACAACGACAGGCATGCCCTTGTCAATCAGTGCGATTGGTCCATGTTTCATTTCAGCAGCGGGCATTCCCTCCGCATGGATATAACTAATTTCTTTTAACTTCAACGCGCCTTCTAGAGCAACTGGGTAATTCGTGCCTCTACCAAGGAACAGCCAGTTGTCACGATCGACCACACCCTTGGTAAGTTGAAGTATGTCTTCTGATTGCGCCAGAACTCTCTCGATGTAACTTGGAATACGCTCGAGGGCATTGAGAATCTCAAGAACATCATCGCCTGCAAGATGATGCCTTCGACCAATGTACGTTGCAAGCATCGTAAGTACAGCGACTTGACCAATAAAAGCTTTTGTTGATGCAACACCAATCTCAGGTCCTACTCGAAGATATACACCCGCGTCGGTATCACGAGATATTGTCGACCCAACAACATTGACCGCACCGAATGCCAACGCGCCTCGCCGCTTGGCTTCTCTGATTGCCGCATGTGTATCAGCAGTCTCTCCACTTTGACTGACTGCGATTGCAACTGTGCCCTCTTCTACGATTGGATTTCGATACCGAAACTCACTTGCAAACTCTACTTCCGTTGGGATACCAGCGAGCCCTTCAAACAAATATTCACCAATCATTGCTGCGTGCAATGCTGTGCCTTGACCAAGTAACAGTACGCGACGTGCTTTTGCTAACTCCTCTTCAAAATCTGCAACTCCACCCAAAATTATCTTCCCATCCACTGCATCAACTCGGCCCTGCATACATGTTCGCAATGTTGCTGGTTGTTCGTGGATCTCTTTGAGCATGAAGTGCTCAAAATCACCCAGTTCAATCTGTTCGAGTGAGAATTCTAACTCTTGAATTTCTGGTGTTATCTCAACGTTATCAACTGTCGTTGTCCTGAAGGAATCTTTTGTCAGCCGGGCAACTGTTTCGTCATCAAGCAAAAATGCTTGCGTGGTATGTGCAACGATTGCACTTGAATCGGAAGCAACGACATATTCGTCTTTGCCGACACCAACGATGAGAGGTGAGCCCTTGCGTGCGACAACCATCACATCGGGTTCTTTTGCACATATCACTGCAATAGCGTATGCACCTGTGACTTCACGGAGCGCTGCTTGCACAGCCCTTTCTAAATCACCGTCATACAATTCACCTATAAGATGCGCGAGTACTTCAGTATCCGTATCACTTGTAAAGATGTGACCTTTTTCTTTGAGGTATTGTTTCAAGGAGGCATAGTTTTCAATAATGCCATTGTGTACAACTTGAATGCCATAACCACTGGTGGCGTCATCCATTTGCGGGTGCGCATTTCGTTCTGACGGTTCACCATGGGTTGCCCATCTTGTGTGGGCAATGCCGATTGTTCCATTGAACTGTTCATCTTGATGGACAAGTTCTTCAAGACCTGAAACTCTCCCTTTTGTTCGAGCAACGTGAACCCCATCACCAAGCACCGCCATCCCAGCGGAGTCATATCCGCGGTATTCCAACCGCTTTAGACCTTCAAGCAGAAGATCTCTGGCGGGTTTCAATCCAATATATGCAACAATTCCACACATGGCTACGGAAGAATACACCACAACAGTCCGAATTGAAACTAGAAAACATCAACTGATCTGATTATCGGAGCAGCCTATGCGTTTACAATCGTCGTATGCCCGATTTATTTTTGTGGAAAACGAGAAGCAACACGTTGGAACAGATTGATGAATAAAAGAGAGCAACGAACCAAGATCGCCTCCCTTTTGGAATCGATGACCATCGAGGCAAAAGTAGACGCGAGTCATGCGATTTGCGAACGCCTCAAGGCAATCGCGTCAATTGAATTAGCGGACACTATTTTTGCGTATCTTTCTCTTGATGATGAAGTAAATCTAACGCCCCTTCTCACCGATTGGATTTCAGAATCTCGGACTGTAGGCGTTCCACTCGTTGCGTGGGAAGAGAACACAATGCGAGCGGGGGTACTCCCCTCACTCGAGCCAGATTCCCTTGTTGAAACGCGGCATGGTCTACTTGAACCCACCATCCGCCACCCTATTCCAGCTGAGTATGTAGATGTGATGATTGTCCCTGGGGTTGGTTTTGACTCTTGCGGAAATCGATTGGGCAGGGGTGGAGGGTTCTATGATCGGTATCTTGAAGTATCGCGACCCCCTGTCGTGATTGGAGTTGCGTTCGATGAACAAATTCTTGATGCACTCCCAATTGAATCACATGACCAAAAAATGAATGCGGTGGTAACACCATCGACCACTTTGCTGAATTAATCACCTGCGAAGTCATTATCTCAAGGTGAGAAGTCGTTACAATCCCAAGCATGGCATTACCAAGTCAAGGCGGATTTTCTTCAGCTCGCGGTGGCATGTACCGCCGTCGAAGACGAAGGAGCAACATGAAATGGGTTATTGGTACAGTTGTTGTCCTTGGCTTCACATGGATGTTCTGGCCAGATGGCGAATCTCTCGAAGTTCCTGAACCGATGATTGAAGTCTCGGAGCAAGCAACCAATGTCGCAACACCTCCAGTTGTAGACGATGTCATAGAAGTACCAGTGCCACTCGAAAAGATTGAAGAAGTGGCTGTTGTCATTGAACCTGAGCCAATCGTTACTAAACCGAACGAGCCAGTCAAAATCGCTCAGCCGATTCCATTGGCAGCGACAACTTCGGTGAATTTGGAAGAGGGCATGCAACTTCTTGATCAGGGTGATGTCGTCGGAGCAAGGCAATACCTGTCCAATTCGCTTATGAGTGGCATGTTGTCGGAACAAGAGGCGGCTCAAGCAAGAGGTGTGTTGACAGATGTTTCAGACTCTCTAGTCTTTGCTCCATCAATCGTACAGGGCGATCCCTACTCTATTGAATACATCATCCGCAGTGGCGATACATTAAGCGGCATCGTTCACAAAATGGGTCTCCAAGTCGATTGGCGTTTCATTCAACGGATAAATGGAATCAAACAAGCAAGTGCAATACGCCCCGGCCAAAACCTCAAGTTAGTCACAGGTCCATTTCATGCAATAGTGCACAAAGATACGTATCGCATTGACCTCTACCTTGGCGAGGGTGATGAAAAGGTATACGTTCGCTCCTACAGGGTCGGACTCGGAGAATACGACTCTACCCCACTTGGGCTCTTTGAAGTCCGTCAACACTCAAAACTCGTCAATCCGACTTGGATCAACCCAAGAACACGAGAATTTTACTCTGCGGATAATCCAGATAACCCCATTGGCGAACGTTGGATAGGGCTGCGAGGCATTGATGAGCGTACGAAGGACCTCTCAGGACTCGGTATCCATGGCACAATCGAGCCGCAAACCATCGGCACACAATCCTCGATGGGATGCATTCGAATGCATTCGGCTGATGTCAGTCAAGTATATGAAATGCTCGCAGAGGGTGTTTCTACCGTAGAAATCAGATAACGTTTTGCTTTCGTCGAATCGGGACACAACTTAAAATGCAAGTTGAAGTTGCGTTCTAAAGAGCCATTGCGCATTCTGGTTGTTTTGAGCACGCCAACCAACCATCTCGTTGCTCATTCCAGGAGCGCCGCCTGCACCCCCACTGATCTCCCCAAAGCTCCATCCAAAATCGCTCGTCACTTTTAACCCCTGGCCATCAAGGTACCAGTTGATGCCATTTGTCAGAATGTTAACATCATTATACCCGAATGCATCTTGCTCGACTCCACCGCCCACATATCGGACAAAAAATACAGTTGTATTGCT
>CAZVAE010000005.1:0-5374 GCA_964624985.1 uncultured Isosphaeraceae bacterium
AGCTCTCAATCATGATGTTTGCCATTCCTTCAGAGAGTGTTGCATAATCTTGAACTTGGAACCAGCCCCATACATACCCAGGAAAACAACCGATGAGTCCGAAGGCTGCAGCACTGCGTGGCCAAGTTTTTCCACCAAGATGCGGGCTTGGTGCCGCAGTAGAGTCGGGGCAACCCGTGACACATTTACTGCACATTACGCAATGTGCGTTACCAACAGTTGCTACGGATTTCTGGCCATACAATTTTTCTATTTGGTGAACGGGACAGAGGCTTGCACACCATCCGCTTTTACCGTCAAAGAAAAACGTGAAACCAATTGCAACAATCGTTGCAACAACAAGGAATGTTCCTGTTGCTGGGCCATTGAGATCAAAGTATGTATGACGAAGTGGAATGATAGCTAGCAACAACACGACACTGACGAGGATGAGCCACCCATGTGCTTCGACAGACATTTTCTTTCGCTTCGAAATCCCTCGGTGTCTTGCAAACTGAGACATCGTTGCTGCGGGGCAAATGTTTCTCCATACACCCGGGAATAGAGCGACAAGGGCTGGAGCAATTGGAATGAGTACATCCCAAAACGCATGAAGACCAACAGTAGGCCAAAAAAATAAAGCAGTAAGCATTGCCAAGCAAAGTACCCAGACTATCAATTGAACAATTCCCCACACACGCGATTCAACAGGACTTAGCATAAACAGGACTCCGATGTCATCATTATCTAGTCGGACGCATCTTACCCCAAACTATTGCCAAAACCTCAATGTATGCTCACCTAACCCCAGTCACCATCCTGAGTATTACGCATAATCCAATTGTTGGGAGAGTTGCTGTGATTGCAAATGCGGCTACCAAGCTTTTCGATTACTGGGCATCTTTTGCAACGTAGCAAAAAAACGGTGTAATCAGGTTTACTAAGACGAGCAAGAGCCCCAAGCGTTGACGACCTCGAGAAGGTCAGTGACATCGACAACATCATCACCATTGACATCGCCTTCACCTGATCCTCCCCAGTTTCCAATCACGATAAGAATATCTTGTACGTCCACCATGCCGTCACCGTTAATATCAGAAGGACAAGGATTGTCTATTGGAGTGATGGTCATATTCCCCTCAAAGTAAATGCGGTCAACATCTACATATTGCCAGCCAAACGGCCAGCCTGTATCCACGTAGACATCGCCCAGAAATATGTTTGTCACATCAAACTGTCCATATCCTTTGCCGTTGATAAACATATGGAAATCAGCAGACATATCAATATCGCCATCGTCATCTGCATCAGTCTCAAGTGGCTCATCCATCAAAATGATTGGTGCTGGCCCTTCAAGTACTCCCGTACTTAACAAAAATTCTGGATCCATATCACCTGTAATATCCACTGGTCCAATGATAGCCCCTAAAAAGACCACATCAACCGCGATATAGGTAATCTCAGAAACATATTCGTATTGGTTTGCGTTCGGGTCAACAGGATTTGGGCTTATCCAGTGAACATTTTCCCCTCCAGTATCTTCACTGTATTCCCAACGAATAGTATCAGCAAATGCAGGCAGGCAGAGTGTGAGCGTCAACAGTGCAATTCGTTTCATGATTCTCTCCTTAAATCGTACTACAATGATTATACGGGCAAGAACAGTGATCAGATGCAACATAATTCTGTATGATTTCGCACATGTCGCTACGTTTTTTCCTCTTTGTGCTCTCGTGTTCAAGCACTGTTGTTGCAACACCTGCTCCAGATTGTGAAATTCTTGAGAGAGTAGCAATAACTGGTGCGAGTGTGACAGCAGGGATGGGCTTAAAAACCCCCCCGATTAAAGGTGATTTATCAGCACATCCAATGAACTTTAAACATGTTGTTGAAGGCATGTTAAAAACAGAACCACAAGACATCGAAATATTTGCAGACATTATGTTCTTTCGAGGAACAAAAAAGAATGCAACAGAATACATTCAGAACATCGTTGCCTTCAAGCCAACACTTGTGATTGGCATCGATCTTTTGTTTTGGTTTGGATATGGAGCACCGCCCTTCGATGTAAACGTGAGCGAATATCGGTTGAACAAGTTAAATCATGCGCTTTCTCTGCTTGAACAGATTGAAGCCCCAATGGTGCTTGGGGACCTGCCTGACATGTCCGAAGCAATTGGGCATATGTTGTCAAAACAGCAGGTTCCTGCACCGCAACTACTTGAGCAATTGAATGCGAATATCTACGCATGGGCAAATGAACGGGAAAATGTTTCAATCCTACCTGTGAATCAACTTGCAAAATCGATAGTGCAAGATGAAGAGTTCTCAATCTTGAATAGCACATGGCCTGCCGGTAGCAAAAAAAAATTGTTACAAACAGACATGTTGCACACCACTCTTGAAGGGACGACAGCAGCGGGTCTGCTCATCATCGACGCTTTAGACATCGATTGTTTTGAAACAAATCCAAAAACGATTATGAAAAATGCTGCTGAAGAAGCACGAGAAGATTATTCTGATTCCGTCAGTTCAGGAATATGATCAATTGCTTCTAGTTCCTGCATTTCTTTACCATCGCTCGCTTGCAGTTCGCTTAACTTCTTGCCTGATGGTGCAAGACGGGAATTAAAAGAACCACGCGCTTTGTTAAAAGCACCAGCTGCTTGTTGAATCTTTGAGCCAACTGCCTCAAGGTGTTTTCGAAACACATCAAGCCGTTCAAACAGTTCTTTTCCACTTCTGGCAATCTCTTCAGCATTTTGAGCAATCGATTCTTGCCTCCAACCGTATGCAGTTGCTTGGAGTAGTGCAACGAGGGAAGCGGGTGATGCAAGTAGCACATTGTTTCGCATTGCTTTCTCATGTAACTCAGGATCTCGCTCAAGCGCATAGACAAGTGCAGATTCAACATTGACAAACATCACAACAAAATTAGGCGTGTGTTCAAACTGATTCCAATACTCTTTTTTCGAGAGCGCTTTGACATGTGTTGAAACCATCTGGAGGTGTTGTTCTAAATGTTCTGCTGCTTTTTCGGGCTCTTCCATTGCATTCAAATAATGCTCTAGTGGTAGTTTTGAATCAACAACAATTTGTCCACCACCTGGCAACTTTACAATCATGTCAGGTCGCATTGCTGCTTCACCGTTTGTAGTCGTTTGTTCGGTGAAGTCGCAGTGTTCAGTCATTCCAGCAAACTCAACGACATTGCGAAGCCCTATCTCACCCCATTTACCTCGGTGATCAGGTCTTCTGAGAACTGTTTCTAAATTTTTAGTTTCCGTTTGAAGTTCTTTGTTTACTTCGAGGATATTTTTAGTTGCTTGTTGCAACTCAGCGTACGCATGAGTTCGCTTTGCCTCAAGTTCCTTGACGAATTGCTGCGTCTTGTCTAGGTTTTCTTTTATTGGAGCAAAAGAGGTTTGCGCAAGTTGTAAGAAATTTTTGGAATTCTGATTCACTGTTTCTTGGCTGATTTTGGCAAACGTATCGCTCATTCGTTCTTGAAACTCGTCCGCATGTTTCTTTTGCTCTTCTAATTGTGTTTGAAGTCTGACAATTTCAATTTCACCATCACCCCTTGTTTTTCGCGCAAAAAACGCATATACACTGATTCCCGCGATCGCGGCACCAATCAAAATTCCCAGTCCCAAAGAGAGATAATCCATCAAATACAATTCTACTCCAAATTGTATCTTGGTTTTGTGAAGAATGTGACAATCGCTTCTATACTGCGTATCATCTTTCAGATGCAATATCAAAAACAAATAGCCACTACTTTGTCTATAAGGGCTTTTACTCTAGTTGAGTTGCTTGTTGTCATTGCGATTATCTCGATTCTTGTCGCTTTAGTTACTGTTGCCGGTGGCAAGATGTTCCAACGTTCAAAATCTACAAAAGACATGAGTAACCACAGAATGATTGGGATGGCGACATTCTCTCACGCAACGGATAATAGCGGCAGATTGTTACATCCAAGGACAGGACCCATAGCAGACGGTGGAAGTGAAGACCCTTCCACCGAGTCTCAAATTAAACGATTTTGGATTGCTGCCCATGGACAAGACTCGAATGGAGATAGCCGGCTGGTTCAAACAGGTGGTGATTATGTAGAGATGAAATCAGCTCTTGAAGATGGTGCAGCGTATCAATACATTGGTGATGTTATGGCTTATCAGTCACCACTAGATCCAACGATTGGCGATGTAACAGGTTTTGTTTTCAGTAATCCAAATTTTCCGAAAGGCCGTATTCGATCGTACTCTCTAAACGCATTTGTAGGTGTTGAATGGGGAGCAGATGATGGCTCTGATTATGCAGATGATTCAGACTTAAGTTTGGAAGCTGCAGGGTACTGGGTACCTACGGAAACGATATCCCAAATCCCTCAGCCCGCGAATACAATGTGTAGTATTGGTGAAGAAGATAAATATGGGAGAAATGGTCATGGTTGGCTCATCAGCCCAACAACGACTTTCTGGAATGATTTTCCCGCGTTTTGGGATGATCGACGTATTAACCTTTCATATGTTGATGGATCAACGGGCTCGATAGCACTCGAGAGCGATGCTCTCAAAGAAATTTGGCTGAATGATGACGATGGTCACGATGTTGATATTCCAGACAATGAAGTAGAATATGATAAATTTAGAAGAGTGCTTTTGCCCGGAGTGATTGGCTCTATTCTTGATTAAAGTCATGCAGATGTTAAATCTACGAATTGGATTCTCAATACCTATGTGTATTAATCTTCAGTGCGTAATGAATCCATAAACGAAGGGAATGTTTCCGATTTCGTCCTTGCTTGCAACGATAATTCAAGAAGTCGCGCAACGAGTTCGGGGTTTTCTTGTGCAACATTGTTAGTTTCGCTGGGATCTTCTTTTAGGTTATATAAGTGAATACCAATATCGTTCTTCGTTTTAAACTGGAGTAATTTCCAATCATCAAGACGAAATGCTTGCGTTTTCCCAAATTCCCAATACAGGCCGCGTTCTTTAACGGGTTCATTACGAAGCAAATTCGGAAGTAAATTAATCCCGTCGACTTCTTCAGTTGGTTGATTGAGGGCACCCATAAAGGTGGGGTACCAGTCCCAAAACGCAGAAGGCGTTTTATTTTCACTTCCAGCTTTTATTTTTCCGGGCCACCACACAACTGTTGGAACGCGTATGCCACCTTCCCAAAGTTGGGCCTTTCGTCCATGCAAGCCACCTCTGCTTCCAAAAAAGTCCATGTCAACTCCGCCCACCCAACTTGGTCCATTGTCAGAGGTCACAACAATAATTGTGTTATCTGCAATGTTATTGTCTTTGAGCGCTTTGACAATTGCACCCACCTCACTGTCAAACCGACTAATCATTGCTGCGTATGCAGCGCGGGGTCGAGGGTG
>CAZVAE010000005.1:5384-14215 GCA_964624985.1 uncultured Isosphaeraceae bacterium
AATATCCCTTGTCACCAAGGTAAGGTTCTGTATCCCACGACTCCGGATATACATCAACTTCTTCGTCTGGAATTTGCAGCGCAAGGTGTGGGATAATGCTCGCAAAATATAGAAAGAACGGCTCTTTGGCGTGAGCATCAATAAAGTCAACTGCTTTTTCAAGAATGAGATCGGGCGCATAGGTTTTTGCTGAAAACCTATCGTAATTTTCAGGTTCTGCATCAAGTTTTTCATGCGCGGCAAACCAAGACTCGTTGCCTTCAAGCATCTCTTTGGTTTCATTATTCCAAAGGTGCGTTGGGTAGTAATTGTGTGCAACTCGCTGGCATAAATATCCATAAAAAGTATCAAAACCCTGCTTGTTTGGATGCCCAAAACTTTCAGGTCCACCCAATCCCCATTTGCCAAAGGCGCCTGTTGCGTATCCATTTTCTTGTAGTGACGAACCGATTGTATTTGTGTTAGCAGAAAGGGGAAGTTGTCCTTCGGGTTCGTCTGGTCCCCAGCCACCCATTTCTCGGTTGTTTCGAATTTCAGTATTCCCAGTGTGCAGTCCAGTAAGCAAAACGCACCGAGACGATGCGCACACAGGACTTCCTGAATAATGTTCCGTTAATCGCATGCCCTCTTTTGCAATAGCATCGATGTGGGGAGTTTTGATTTTCTCTTGACCAAAGCAACCCACTTCACCATAACCAAGATCATCTGCGAGGATAAACACAATGTTTGGAGGAGGTGTTTCTTTTACTTCTGTGGTTGGTTGCCAAAGAAGCGTAGCAATGCATAATTCAAGGATTACCATGAGTACTTATATTGTACGATATATTTTGCTACGACTTTTTTGCATGTAATCGGTACCTTCTTGTCCGCTACTTTTCTGTGATTAAGTGGTGCTGATTTCAACAAGCGCGTTGATGCTCAACAAGTCCCACCCAAAAAATAAAATGTGTGGAGTGAAGAGTTATATATAACAGGGGGGTGATACCGATTTTAAGCACCAGCTTTTCGAGCAGAGATCGCGTACAGGCGAATCGCCAATTTCTTCAGTCTAGGTAGTTCTTCATAAAAAGGTGATCGGAGGGGTGTTATACAAACATCTTCAAATCCCGCATCTTCCAGATGGCTTTTAAGTGCGTTGCGATTATGTAAGAACATCTCTACCGTGTTTCCCTCAACATCTCCCCAGTCTTCCACGACATATCCATCAGCTTGTTCTGAATCTGAGAGCATCATAAGTATTAAACCGCCCGGCTTTAGGATCTCGTAGTATTTGCCCAAAATATTGCCGATGTTTGTTTGGCGTATATGGCAAAAACATGATGAGCCGAACACGCCATCAAAGGTATCTGAAGGGAATGTTGGTTCCTGGAGATCCATGCATTGGAAATCTATATCAGGGTATTTGTCACTCGCATATGTAATAAATCCTTCGCACAAGTCAGTTGCTGTGACAGTGCATCCAGCATCACGTAATCTTGCTGCATCATGACCGGGTCCACATCCAACCTCGAGGACATTCTTACCAGAAAGTGACTGCATGAATAATTCATGGAATCGTGTCCGCAATTCTGGATCAGGCTCATCACTGTTTGCATAATTTTCTACCATTGGTTCGTACGCGAGATGTTGATTATCCAATTCCATTGTGAGGCGATTTTAACATGTTTGATTGGACCCTCGGTGCATGTGGCGTTTGCCCAAGGAAAATAGGTGAGGTTGTTGTAGAACCTGCTAGCAGGGGCTGCTAGCGTGTGTCTCTTAATCAGCGGGTCGCAGGTTCGAATCCTGCACAGGTGTGTCTTAAAGCCTGCTTTCGGTGTCTTTTGTAAACCACTTACAGCATTTATTACAACAGTAGTGTACCACTTTCTATGCGTTGTTCAAATCACATGAGTGTTTGATTACTCGCACGGTCCCCAGTTGTCGATCACGATAAGTAGGTCGACTACATTGACGATGCCGTCGAAGTTCACATCACCGATTGGACCAGTTGTTTCCCAAGCAGCAATTACTATTAGTAAATCAACTGTATCAACTATTCCATCAAAGCTGGCATCGGCCAAGCATTGGCATTCATCTGGAACATCATCACCATTTATATCTTGTGACAGCCCGTCATCTATATCACATGGATCTGGAATTCCATTTTGATTGCAATCGGTTTCTAAGTCATTATCAATGTCGCATTCGTCTGGAATTAGGTTTCTATTACAATCGTAACTAAGCCCTGATTTGATATCGACCTCATCGCTTATACCATTACTGTTGCAGTCAAGACCCTCAAGGTGATACGTAAATGCTACTCCGTTGTCATTATCTAAACCATCAGCACCAATGATTACATCAGATGAATAGATATCGACCGCATCTTCACTAGCAAAGCCACCGCCTCCAGCTGGATTAAAGATGCCCTTAAGAATAGTCTCCTCAATCCATCCAAATCCATCATTCCACCTAAAGACATATGCGCCTCCTTGAACACAGTCAACACAATCCGGAGGTTCAGGTGCATAAGAATCTCCAACAATAAGCAGCGTGTCAAAAGTAGCAAGAGTACTCCCGAATCTGCTTGGTTGGCTTTGCTCCGCTGGAACTATCACTTGCTCAAGTTGCCAGCCCAATTTCTCTTCGTTTCTATATATATTCACTTTTCCCATATCCGGGGTAGCCCAGGGTAACCCTACAGCAATCATCTGATCAGAAATTGCTAGGGCAGGTATAGAACCAAGGGTTTTTGGCTGCAATTCTCCTTCTTTTGTCCATTGATCATCAGACCTTCGGTAAATATGCACTCTTTCATCTTGAGTAGTAACAGCAAGTAAATCGTTATGTAGTTGTATAACACCACCAAAATATGTGTTAGGCACAGGGTCCTCGGGGAAAATTACCGCATCTTGATACCAACCTGCTGTTGAATCATAACGATATATAACAACTGCACCAACTCCATCTCCGAGTGCATCACAATGATATGTACCGCAAGCTACTGAGTTACCTGAAACGGAAACCCTCTTACTAGACAGATCTGTACAATCTATCCCTTCAGGGTAGAGGACGGCTTCCTCATCCCATAAACCAGAACTTGCATCTCGACGGAAGATGTGGAGCCTGCCATTTTCATGATCAGATGGAATGGCTGCGATATCTCCTGACATATCGCAGTGTCCCCACACGGTTTCTGTGCAGCATAATTCTTGATCAAATGTCCAAAGGTTAGATTTTCCTCTGTTAAAAAGATGATAAGAAAAGGAAGAGTCTTCATTGCAAGATGGTCCCCATTCACTAATTACTGCAGTGTTTGCTGAAATGGTAACAGCACTACCAAAATAATCGCCCGCGGCAGAGGCTTGGACAGCTTGTTCCTGAAAAAGAAAACCGCTGCCTGCCAAAAGACTTCCTTTTGACGTAAGTGTTATCGCAGCTAAAAAACACAATGCAAATCCAGTAATTAGTTTCTTCATCCCTATCTCCTTCTGGGCATCGCCCGTACACGCTGCCCATTGTCACACGGAGCGTTGGGAATAGCAAGGAAAATAGGTGAGGTTGTTGTAGAACCTGCTAGCAGGGGCTGCTGGCGTGTGTCTCTTAATCAGCTAGTCGGCTCGACTCTTGTAATCGTTTGATTTGGTTTGATGTTTTTGATTTCTTCCACGCTGCCATTTGGCCAAGTAATCGTGAGGGAATCGATTTTCTCTGCATCACCTAAACCAAAATGCACTTCTTGGGCGTTCGATGAAAAATAACCTTCGCCTGAAACATGTTCGCGAATCTGCGTTTTGTCGCCTGCTACAAGTTTTAACTTTGTGCCAAACGCATCGCGGTTACTGGTTGTGCCTTGTAGTTTTACTTTCAGCCAGTTGCCAGCATCTGAGTCATTGTGGTACAGCACACCATGTCTATCAGAGTCTTCATCGTACGATTCTTCGCCGTTGTTTACGACATACATATCCACTCTTCCATCGTTGTCGTAATCACCAAAAATAGCGGAGCGGTGAATTCGCTTACCAGTGCGTAGCACGCCAGACATTTCAGATGAATCGATGAACTTTCCATCACCACTGTTTTCAAAAAGCACATTAAAGTCGCGGTTGTCACCAGAGACGCCATTTAAGTGTCCGCCAGCAACAAACAAGTCCAAATCTGTGTCGTTGTCAAAGTCAACAAATCCAGTACCCCAACTCACAAGTGGCCACGTTTTTTGCTGCACGATTGGGGACTCAAAGTCTGCCATGAAAATCGAGTTTTTCACTTTTCCATCGTTGCTTGATGTGTTATCAACCATTGTCATCAACAAGTCCGCTTCGCCCGTGTAGTTGCTGATGTACAAGTCCATCATCTGGTCGTTGTTGTAATCACCCCACGTGATACCCATTGAACCATCGGTACTTGACAAGCCACTTGGACCAGAAAATTCTTTGAATGTTAGGTCACCACGATTTAAATAGAGACCATTTGGATCCGTATCGTTTCCAACAAAAATGTCTGGAAGCATATCATCATTAAAGTCAGCAACAAGCACTTGCATTGTTTTCCTGAAGCCATCTTTGACACCTGCTTCTTCAGCGATGTTTGTAAATGTTCCATCACCATTATTGTGATACAAATAATTTTCAAATCCGACAAAGTCCATCGGAAATCGCAAGCCCTCGTTGCCATTACTGCGGCTTAAATCGACATACCCTGCGACATAGACATCAAGATGTCCATCACCATCAAAGTCACCCCACGACGATGTGCCGTACCAAATTTCATCGACACCTTCTGGAAATGATTTTTCGGTGACATCGGTGAAGGTACCATCACCGTTGTTGTGAAACAAAATGAAGTCACCGAAGTTTAAGACCATCATGTCCGAGAAGCCATCGTTGTCGTAATCAGCGACTGATACGGCCATACCTTCACCCGCATCAAGGATGCCGCATGCCCTCGTTTGAGGAACAAAGAAGCCCTCTTCATTGAGATAGAATGCGTTTGTCGTTTCAGCACCTCCCGCACCATTGACGAGATACAAATCGTAATCACCATCATTGTCAACATCAATCCACGCACATCCCGAACCATTCATTCGAATCAAGTGGCGGTGTGCAAATTCAAAGGGGTCTTCAAATAGCCCTTGAGGGATTTCTTCATTGGTTGCGATTCCTTGAACCTGGGGTCCAATTTCGCACCAGCGGTGCCGTTCACCGTAGTGTTGGAAATCAATTCCTGCATCCTCCCGAACATCTGTAAATCTAATATTCGTAGTAGGTTGTGGTTGTGCCAGACAGATAATCGATGCGAGAATGATCATGGTTGAAATCCTGTTATGGGGTAAATCATCGACATTGTAGACAATGGACTCCACTTATACACACATTATTTTCTGAAATCACTTCTTGCCACATTCTGGGCAGGTATGACCCTCTTCTAGCCCCTCTAAATCGTAGTTGCAGAAGCGGCACATCTTGCTGAAGAAGGTCCACTCATGACCAAATTGTTGGATGTAACAGAGAGCGTAGCAGGCGAAGAAAACCGTAATGGGAAGAAAGAGGACCGAACTGACGTATGGAAGTGCACCAATGCAACACGTCAAACAGACGCCAAATATCATAATGGTGCTTGCCCCAATACCAAGCAGGAACAAGAAGAGCAAGAACAACATTGATTGCCCGATGTGCTGTTTCACAAATGTGGAGTAGGCAATACGACACGCTTCCAACGCTTTCACTCTGCGCTGATACATCGTTGGTACAAGGAAGACACGAGTAAAAAAGGTAACGGCGATCGTACCAAGGATGTAACACAGTAAAAGGACACTGCCGACCACGATGGCTGTCCATCCAACTCCAGTAAGTTGTTCATCTTGAAAATCTGGAATCGCAATCGTGAGAGGGATTGCTGCGAACAAAACAAAAACGCCCGACATACAAATCGTAAGAATGATTGAAAAAATGCAGAGAGAGTTTCCTTCACGCTTGAATTCACGCCATGGCTCTTTAATGTCACCTCTGTTTTTCACAATGCCATCAAGCAACATAAACTTGCCACGGCTTGACAGCCAAAAGGTGAGGACAATCAATGTGATAAGTAAAAGTGCGACTCCAACAACAATGAAGATGAATGCTTCTACATTGTTCGAAATCAAATCAGTTACTTCACTGGCAATTGTAGTCGATGGTCTGTTACCAATGTTTTGAATTGAATTCCCGTTCTGTTCGCCACATTGCGCGAGAAATGCGCAAAATCCAAGTGCTAACCATTTCTTGAAACTGAAAGGTTTGAAACATATTCGAACCATGTGATTCCATGCTGGACTCATTGGTTCAATCGCAGAAATATTGTTTGTTGACTGTGCCTCCACAGCGTTCTAGTATACATGGACGTTGAGGAGAATTTGGGGACAATCCCCACAGAGACTGTCCCCCAAAAAGATGGAATTATTTGAGGGAATCGCGGAACGGTGCTGGGGTGATGTAGCGAGTGTGATACTCTTGCCAGTCGGTATGCGAAGGGAGCAGTTCGGCGGGGCGTTCATACTTTGGATATGGATATCCGCTCATCGTATGGAACGGAAGTGGACCAACTGTTTTTGATGCAACGGTATTCCAATCGCCATCTTTCACCCAGCCATCACTAAAGAAAATGTAATCCCGTGTGATTCCATCAACTGGCGGCTCAAGTGCATCAAACTGAAGATACATCGCATCGCCTGCATTCATGATGACGTACCGGTCATCGACACCCGAAATTAATTCCTCAACAGCGCCATACCTAGTGTAATAGCCCTCCAAGTCACGCCACGCATGGCCATGACGGATGTCGTTGTAGTCAGGGATATTCGGCGAGTCCGCATCCGAGCGATTCATGCTTGGAAAACCCATGTAACCAAGATCGGCACTTCGTAACGGAATTCGTGTTATCTGCGTTTTCGTTTTTGTTTTTTTTGCAAACGCGATTCTGTCCCAGTAAATCTCAAGATTCGTTGCAATTCGAACACGGTAGTCGTTTTTGACAAAACTACCACTTGGGAGTTCAAGGATTATTGTTTTGAGTTTCCCTGCTGGGAAACCACCATTTGGAATCACAACCTTCCAGCCACCTTGACCATCCGGAACAGAAACTTCAAGAGCTTTAGGAGCAGGTGCGCTGCCTTGCGCGGATGCAACATTTATGCTGGTATCCGTCGGTCGAATCCAACCCTGTGCAATGATGTCCACACCCGAAAGTAGATCCATCTCGCCCAAGTCAAGTTCGACAAAGTGGTCTTCTCCGACACCTTGGTAAGGACCCTTTGCAAAACCACCAAGTCGTTTACCATCACGCCTCCGAATCACGTCGAGTACATCATCGCCGTTGTGGTCGATTGCGTTGATTGGTTCATGCACTTCGTCGTATATATAGAGTTTGTACGAAGGAGGAACAGGCGCAATAAATCGTTCATCTACAAAGATCTCTGTGCCTACTGGATGATCCACCGCAACCATCTTGAGGTCATCAATAAAATGCGTTTCCCATAGTTGTGCAGTCACGGCAAGTTCATAGATTCCATTTCGTGCTTTCAACTGTTCGCCTGTAACTTTCACCCAATCCTGTGTTGCGGCAATCGGCGGAACAGTTTGTGCATTAATTTTTAAACCTAGTGGGCTTCTCCATAACAAGTCAGTTACAAATTCCCATTCACCATCTTCATTGCTCGTAGCAAGAAATGGGCAAGAGCCCTTTAGTATTTGCACCTCTGTGAATATCTGATTTGGAGTTGGCTCGATGACTTCCTGTGGGACACCGTTTGGCCAGACGACTCGAATTGCGTCTGCTGGTTGACCACCTAAACCGATATGCGTGAGAGGACCTGTGATGAGATGCTTCTGATAGGTTCCACCTGCTACAACCTCAACAAAGCCGCCAACTGCAAGTGCATTGTTACGTTGCCCGCCTTCAAGAATTGCTTCAAGAATCACTTTTTGAAACTCATTTTCGCTTGGCGTACCGTCTTGGTGCCAGATTGCAAACTCTGTTCCACTTATTGCAATATCAAAGTCGCCATCAAGATCAACATCAACAATTTGTGTCGTACCCATTGCATCGATGATTGCACTGTTTCCATTTGCAAACAATATTTCAACTTGTTTTCCACTAAGAATAATGTCTTGTTGTGTGTCGTTGTCAATATCTGCTGCTTCAATGTGTACGCCGAACCCGCCGACTTTGCGAGGGACAAAACCCGTTTGATGATTGTTTTCAGCAATGGATGCAGCACCTTTGTCTATGTACGCAATATCCATCCAACCATCATTGTTAAAGTCAGCAACTGTAAGATCTGACATAACAGCATTTGGCAGGAGTCCATGCACTGCATGAATAACGCCAGAGCGCTCATTTTTTAAGAGTACGAGTTTCTCATCTTCCCCGATACCCACAACATCCACAGCACCATCCTCGTCTATATCGATGATGTTTGTACTTGTTAATCTGGGAGAATCAAGTTCGCGAACTGTGGCAGTTGCATCACCATTGTTTTGCAAAAGGAACGTTGTTTCACGAGTAACTATGACATCAAGATCACCATCTTGATCGGCATCCCAAGGCGTTAATGCGACGATTGGCTCGCCATTTTCCTCTAGCAGTACGTCACCACCTTCGATTGCAACGTTCCCTTTGGTCGTGCCGAACATGACATCAACCTTACGATCGTTATTCCAATCGATTGGTATGGCTACAGAAGCAAAGTAATCACTAACTTCGACGACTTTAACTTGTTCTTTTGCTTCTGCAAGCACGATTTGTTTCTGGTTGGGAGGTTTTATGGAAGAAGCATCTTTGGAGAACGACACTTGTGTAGCTGCAAGTTTTGT
>CAZVAE010000005.1:14225-20243 GCA_964624985.1 uncultured Isosphaeraceae bacterium
CACTTGTGTTCTTAAAGATTCGTATTGGATGTCCAACAGTCCCCGGAGGGCCAGCGACTTCAAGTAATGAGTGTTGCCAAGCGCGAGTTGGTTTTAAGACATTGTCTAAGCCAATCACTTGTGCTCTTGCAACTCTCGCTTTTTCATTGTCGATTTGCGTCAATGCACCGTTGAACAAGCCCATTGCTTGTTCATCTTGAATTACTCGCTGTTCTTGCAAGACGAGCAAATTCGTTCGTGCAGCGTCGAACTGTTCATCTTTAAGTTGTTCTTTGATAAGTGCGAGGCGAGCAACAATATTTTTTGGGAAGGAATCGACAATCACTTGCAAATGCTCTTTGCTCTCTGACCGTGCCCATCGAAGTTGCATATGTTTTGGATGTGCTTTAATCGCCTCTTCAAGAATTTGAGTAGACTCTTCAAACTTGCCAACAAGCATCGAAACTTCACCTCGAAGTAACGCAATTTCTGGGTCATTTGGTGCTAGGGAGTTCGCCTTGGCTAGAAGTAGTTCTGCTTCTTCAAGATGGTTTTGACGGAGTGCAACGAGCCCTTGATTTGCATAGACAAACGCTTCATCTGATAGCGAGGTTTCAAGTAACGCAAGTTTTTCACTCGCCTCACTCATCATGCCACTATCGATGTAAGCAAGTGCTAGATTTCGATTCCGAAGTGTTTCGGAATTGATTGTTTGGTTTTCATTCTCGCTTCCACTACAACCAAAGATGGCAAGGGAGCACAGTGCACAGAGTAAGCGTTTCATTATGCGTAATCATACATATTGTTTTTGGTAGGGTCACATAAACCAACACAATTCCACGGTTCTATTGCGCTTTGAATATCGGATGCTTGAAGTGTCCCATCGATGACTTGGCTGTACAACAAGTCGACAATTGAACAGAACGCTTGATCACCACTATTGAGGAAGCCAGAGGTATCACCCATTCTCCTCTGGCGTTCAGTAAAGTCAGCCCCAGCGAAATAGAGCATAGCGTAATTGGAAAGCAATTCAAAATCATCAAAGCACTCGTAGCAGCCGTGGATCATCTTGTCGAGGAGATCAACTTCATGGAGCGTGGTTGCCTGATACCCCCGAAAACGTTCCCAGCGTTTTTCGTGGGATTCTTCAAAAATCGGCATTAGCCGTTCAATCCCACAGAGTGTCTGCGCGTTGCCTGCACTATGAAGTGGGTCTAAAAAAGCGGCGGCGTGTGGGAGCATCGCCCAGTTCTCGCCAACCATTTGAGTTGCGCACCGTTGCATTCTTCCTGTCCGCAGAAGAGGCATAGTTTGGGTTGCGTACTGAAACTGCTTGGAAATCTCTGGAAACTCATCCATCAGCGATTCCCATGTGTCTTGTGGTCTAGCGTTGCAATTGAGTACAAAGCCCGCACTCGTGATGCCATTGTCAAAATGCAACACATACATCCATCCTCCTGAAAAAATATGGTGCAGGGCAGCGTCATGGCATGGGTATGGGTGATGTGGTTTTCCGTGTAATTCGCCCCACGGAATCACACCCTCAAAATGAGAATAGATGACGCGTGAATGTGTTCGAATCCCTGAAACATCTTGTGGAATACCGAGTGGATTTGCACCTCCTGTTGCGTCAATCAGGAAATCTGCAGAACACGAGAATTGGTTGGACTGCAATTCCCAACCATCGCGTTCTTGTACATGAACGGTGGTGTTATCTCGATACTCGATACCTGCTTCTCGTACCTCTTGCACCAAGAATGCATCGAGGTCAGCGCGGTACCACTGGCTATCACAATCGGAACCGTTAGGACTTGCTGCGACGAGTAATTCATCTTCGATATTGGGGTGGTGGATATACGTAAAGCCACGCTTTGGACCGCAGTTCAGTTGAGAGTAGGTATCTTTCCATGTGCCATATCTAGTAAGTGGTTTGAGTCGTGGCAAGTCGTACCGCTCCGCAATAGTTGCAAGTGCAATATCAGCTTGGGGTGTTGATGATTCGCCAATTGCAAAGCGGGGGTGTGAGTTCTTTTCGATAAGCACAGGGTTCATGCCCATCTGCTTCGCGATAAGTGCTGTGATCGACCCGCCTAATCCTGATCCAAGAATTGCAAGGTCATACTTCATCCCACGTGTCTCCAAATATTCTTCCCTTGTTTTTGGAAAGACCATACGAAACGACTTCCTCTAAGGACTCTTTACTCGATGGTTCAAAATAAGGAAGGTCAACACGTGGATTTGGTCTAAGGGGGATCACTGTACAGCACTCAACGCCAACCGAGTGTGCATAATCGATTGATTCCTTTGCCCAGTACACACCTTCTTCTTCGCTTTGCCATGGGGTTCGAAGCAAGATGAAGGCACGAACATTAATGTCATGTTCAAGGAGCTGTTGTGATGCTCTTTCAAAATCTTCTAACGTCATGTTTTTGTTTAGACGCTCGATGCTATCTGGATCGACCGTTTCTAAACCCATTGCGACTTCAAGTTGTGGCTGTAAGTACTCTGCAAATTCGAAACATGGTGTACCGACAAGTTTAGGGTGTGCTTCGACAATTAGCGTTTCATATTCTCGAATCATGTCAGCGATGTCAAGGGTATCTTGTTTTGGTATGGATTGCCTGTCAAAAAAACTGCCAGCGTTATAAATTTTAAGGTGTTTCGCAATAGGAAGTTCATCTAAAGCGAGTTGTATTTGTGTTTTAATTACACCTTGCTGGACCCGTTCATCAAGTGTGTATTGCCATAAATCGCACATCGTACATTTGAATGGACATTCCTTATTTGTTGTGAGAATGACATTGTGGGCTTCCACTACGCATTCTCGTGTTAACTCTTGTTCGGTGAACACGCCATACGGTTTTGAGGGGTCAAGTTTTTGCTTAACAGTCAAACGCATTGTGGAATGCTTTTCGGTATGGGGCAGGTGCATCACCAAAGGCGCGCTCTTTTGCTGCTCCATCTTGAAAACGGCGTTTCTCAAAAATAGGCATATGCATTCCTGTTAGTGCTTCGATTCCATTAGAAACAACTTCGCCTTTCAGGGCATAGAGTTTTTCATGATCCCAATCTGTGAGTTCTATAAAGGGAATGCCCTCTGCAACTTGAATGACTTTTGGAAGCATGAAGGGGCTAAATCCTTTGAAGTTGTACTTCTGCATGGGGGCATATCCACGAGTACAGGCTCTGCTTAAGCCGCCGCTAAATGTGAGAGAGTGTTTAATGGCATCGACTCCCCAACCCTCTTGGTAGAGCATTTGATTGCTAAGAACACTTTTAATCGTCAGCTCAGGATTTTCCTCGATTGGATAATCCTTCATGTTTTCATCACCTCCATCGCCATCTATGAGGTGGGTAAAGTCTGGATATTGTTCACGGATTCCTCTGCAAAGTGCGAGCGTCATTGCACCAGCTTGGATGTCGAGTGGCTTGTAGTCCTCAATGGTTTGGACTGCCTCCTGTAAGTTAACCCAACTTCCGGGGGTGTTGATAACTTCGTGGAAGAGTTCAAGGTCAAGTTGGGCAAGAAACTCATGTGCTTGGGTTGCATCTTCTCCTTCGCCATCAACAGCAAGTGTAAATGCCTTTAGTCGGGCGAGGTTCATTCCTCTTGTTTTCATGACATGGTAGGTTGTGAGAAAGACGGCACCAGAATCTATTCCACCTGAAAACAGCACGCCAATGGGCTCGTGTTCTGGTATTTTGTCGAGCCAATGTGAGATGCCATCTGAAAGCTCTTGGATATATCTTGTTGCATAATCATCTCGTTGATTATTCCGGGGAGGATCGAAGAACCGAGTGCAGACTGGGTTTGGATCAGGGCAACCAACAAGAGCAATTTCAGTGAGATGGTGGGCTGGAACCATTCTTGTATACGATGGGTGAAATTGATCTCCAAATCCTTGTGACTCTAGCCATTCTTTGATTTGATCAATGCGTTCAGCGAGAAGTAACGCGGGTCCTGCAACTTTCTTTACGATGAAATACCGCATAGGCAGTTGTAATGACCTTGCCATTCGAATGATGTGCCCACTTCGTGCCATGATGGCGAAGTGTCCGTCTATTTCTCGAACCAATTCAACGTCACCAGAAGCAACACGCTTCGTTGCTTCAGCTATTGACATGTTAAAAATGATGTTTCGACGATGATCTGTAAGGTCGATGACCTCGTTGATCATGTCTGGGTAGTGGGGTTGTAACTTGGCTAGGTCTTCTCGTGTTCGTTGCATATAGGGATGATACCTTGAGCGGTTCTCAAGTGTGATATTGGTATGAGCCAGAGGAACGAACGAGGTGTTCTACAGTTCTCCTTTGCTCCAAGAAACGATGGTTTCAACCTCTGCTGACGTAAGTTTGGCTTCAGGATGTGCTGGAAGGTAAATCTTCAGGGGCATTTCGCCTTCTTCAACTTCTTCCCCACATTCCTTAATCTTGTGATTACGCCGTCTTTCGTTGTAGGTATCCCAAACTGAAAAATTGAGATGCCTTCTTCCATCCTCAACATCACTCGCAACAAGCCAAGAGACGGGAGCAACGTAGGAGTACCACGGCCAGACTGTTTCATTTGAGTGGCAATCAAAACATGATTTTCGAAGAATTGTCATGACTTGTTCAGGGGCTTCAATCGTTCCGGTCACAGTAGGGTTTGTGTGATCCACTTGTTTGAACTGCATGAATAGAAACAGCACGACGACAATCCAAGAAGTATGAACGAGTTTTGATTTCATGCTCTAAACTGTACCAAAAGCGTTCTGGCTATTGCAACCATCTACACATTAAATAAAAAGTTTACGACATCGCCATCTTGCATCGTGTAATTTTTACCTTCGCTACGGAGTTTGCCCGCTTCCTTGATGGACTTTTCTGATTCAAGGGCGAATAAATCATCAACATGGTAACACTCTGCTCGAATAAATCCTCGTTCGATATCACTGTGAATTACGCCAGCAGCTTGTGGGGCAAGAGCGTCCATCGGTATTGGCCACGCTCGTACTTCTTTTTCTCCTGCTGTGTAAAACGTACTAAGACCGAGCAAGGAATGCAATGCTCGTGCAAGTGGTCCGACGGCAGGTTCAAGTAGACCCATCGATTCGAGCATCTCGCCCTGATCGCCCTTGTCGAGTTCTGCGATTTCTGATTCGAGTGTTACGCAAACGGCAATACTTCCGCCACCGTTGTCTTTTGCATACTTCGAAACGAATTGTGCGTTGTCAGAAGCACCTTCAACATCATCTTCAGATACATTTGCAACGTATAACACTGGTTTTGCAGTCATAATGCCATAACTTTTTAGCACCGCTTTGTCATGTTCATCCCAACTACCATCTCTCGCTGGTTTTTCTTCTTCAAGTAGTCTGTTTACCCGAGAAAGAACATCAACCCGTTGTTGCGCCTCTTTGTCACCATGTTTTGCAGTACGGTTTGCTTTGTCGATTGCACCCTCAACAACGACCATATCGGCAACAATAAGTTCACCATCCATTGCTGCAACATCATTTTCAACATTGTCACTTTCAAAACATTTGACAACATGGCAAAGGGCATCAACATTGCGAATATGCGCAAGAACGGTGTTTAAATTTGATCCACCGCTAGGAACACCAGGTAAATCGACAACTTGTAATGAAGCAGGAACGATTTTTTGGGAAACGATGAATTCTGTAATCTTTGCAAGACGAGGGTCAGGTATTGGGGCAATCCCCATATTGGGTTTCAGACTTCCCACTTGCACAGCAACAGTATGTGCTGTGAGTGCTGTAAAAAGTGTGGTTTTCCCAACCCCTTGTAATCCGATAAGCCCACATTCCATAAGCGGGATATTGTAGGGTCATGTCGGGGGTCATGTCGATGACATGACCCTCAGGTATAGTGTGGCGGTATGATTTCAGCAATTCTATTAGTACTTAGTATGGGGGGAGCAGATTTTCAAAAACAACTTGAAATCGCAGGGGAGAATAGGCTTGAGATAGAGCAGGCAATTCGCGAGGTTCCAGAATCACAAAAAGCGGGGATGGCGTGGCTAGTCACACATATGCCGAC
>CAZVAE010000006.1:0-281 GCA_964624985.1 uncultured Isosphaeraceae bacterium
AGCCGTTTTACGCTTGAATTCTCGGACCTGCTCCTCTGCATCAAACGAACTTCTCACGAGAGGACCCGACTCTACAACCCGAAAACCAAGGGCCAGACCCTCTTCCTTGTACATTGCGAATTGTTCTGGATGTACCCAACGATCAATCGGAAGGTGATTTCTACTTGGCTGTAAGTATTGTCCAATCGTAATAATTTCAGTATTGGCCTTATCCCGAATATCAGCAAGTAACTCGAGTACTTCCTCATCTTTTTCCCCTATTCCAACCATAATTCCAGTTT
>CAZVAE010000006.1:291-20076 GCA_964624985.1 uncultured Isosphaeraceae bacterium
TGTGGCCGTACGGCAGGATGCATTCGAGGGACCGTTTCAAGGTTGTGCGCTAATATTTCTGGTTCTGCTCGAATGACACACTCTAAATCACTTCGACATCCTCGAAAATCACCGATGAGGACCTCTACAGAGGTTTCTGGAGCGTGCATGTGGACTTGCTTTATGGTTTCAGCCCAATGTGAAGCTCCGCCATCAACTAGGTCGTCGCGGTCAACGCATGTAATGACAATGTGACGTAAACCCATAAGAGCAATTGATTTAGCGACATTTAGAGGTTCGTCAAGGTCTGGCACCTTTGGCTTACCAGTTTTCACGTTACAAAAACCGCATGAACGAGTACAAACATCACCAAGAATCATGATTGTTGCCGTGCCTCTTGACCAACAATCGCCAATATTGGGGCAAGAGGCCTCTTGGCAAACCGTATTCAGATGATGGCGTTCCACGTTTGCCCGAATCGTTTGATATCCCTCGCCTGATGGAAGTTGAGCGCGAATCCACTCGGGTTTTCGCTTCATCATGAGCGATTGAGGCTCATCCTGATTATTGAGGATTTGCTGGCTTAAATCAACAAGTGCAGAACTTCTTGTGGAACGAGCCGTATCACCGCCAAGCGGTCTACTGTGCCGTGGCAGTAATTGAGGGTGTTGAGGTTGAGACATAGGCGAAGATTTCATTTCAGAATAGATATTCTACCAAGCGAGGGCCTCCTCCGAGTTCAACTCAATGCTCCCTATTGGTCGATGAAGTCCGATACCTTCCCGCTTTCAGGTATCGCGGGTGCTGTTTGTATGAAGTTACATTTGTAGAGGATGCTTTGAAATCAAGATGAACATGGCGATGAAAACGACAGTATTGCGGATGCTTCTCGGTGTGATTCCCGCTGGATTTCTCATCACACTCTCAGGGTGTAATGCAAACGCATGGATGGGTGATCCAACCGCCAACGGTTATTACAAGCCAACCCCAACAACAATCCCTATTCTTGACCGGATTGACATCATTGAGGAACCAACGAGTTGGCCACAAGTAACAAAAGCTACAGCAGCCGATTTAACACCCTCGGACTTAGAGTATCGAATTGCTGCGGGTGATGTGCTTCAAGTTGAAATCTACGGTCTCTATGCGCAAAGCCAGCGGCATCCAGTTGAACGGAGGGTCGATCAGGGCGGGTACTTTAGAGTTCCTGAAGCTGGCGACGTCCTTGTTGCTGGATTAACACCACAAGAAGCGCAGGATGTCATCACAAAGAAACTCGAACAAACCGTATTGACACATCCAAGCGTACAAGTCAATCTGTTAAGTCAAACGGGTTTTACATACACCGTATATGGAGGGCTAGCCCGATGGGGGGTGTTCAACCTCATCGATCCTGACCTTCGGCTTGTCGATGTGTTGGCACTCGCAGGTGGTGTCCCCCAGGCGACAAAAAAAATACACATCATCCGCCAGTTGCCCGTGAGTGATTCGATGCTGCCAACATGGGATAGAGGGAAACAAGAAACCATACATACCCCGAACGATAGTTCCTCTACTAAACCACCTGTACCGAAAGATTCAACACCTTCAGTGAGTATCGAGGATTTAATCAATCAACTTGATTCTGGGAGTGCAGAGGAAACGACAGTAGCACCTGTAGTTCCTGCACCTGAAGATGAAGCCCAAGAAGGAACGCAACAACATATTGAAGATTTGATTAACCAACTGGATATTGGAGATTTGCAACATGACGAATCGAACCCAGTTCCAACTGTTTCCCCAGGGGTCCTTCAGAGTGGAGACCATGCGCTCATTGATGTT
This sequence comes from uncultured Isosphaeraceae bacterium, assembly GCA_964624985.1. GTDB lineage: Bacteria > Planctomycetota > Phycisphaerae > Phycisphaerales > SM1A02. The sequence goes on from CAZVAE010000006.1 coordinate 2,092, forward strand.
GATGATTTAGTGACGAATCAACAGAAGCAACACCAACCAGTAGACGTCGATGAATTGATGAATCAAACATCAAGTCAGGGCACTTCAGATGCAGCATATATTTATGTACCAGAAAGTGACTCTTGGATAGCCGTGAGTACTGATCCAAAGAAAAGAGTACAGGCAAATTCAAAACAATTCGCACAAAAAACAGCGCCTCAAGTTCTTGAGCGAATCATAGAAATACCTTGGAACAAGTTGCGGCAAGGCGATAGTTCTTACAACATCGTAATTCGACCGGACGACCGAGTGTATGTCGAACCACCACCACTAGGGAATCTGTATATTCGAGGTGAAATCACAAGGCCAGGTGTATTCAACTATCCGAACTCTGGTGAAAAAATCACGTTATCGGAATTCATTATTTCCGCTGGTGATTTAGGCCCAATTGCAGTTCCAGAACGAGTGAGTTTGACCCGTAGAATCGGAGATAACATGCAAGCAACTGTGACGTTGAATTATGCTGCGATTCTACAAAGAACTGAACCGGATATCTTTTTAAAGCCCAATGACACGATTAGTATCGGAACATCATGGGGAGCGACTCCGATGGCAATCATACGGAATGGGTTCCGAGCAACGTACGGCTTCGGTTTCTTACTTGATCGGAATTTTGGGAATGACGTCTTCGGAACACCTCCGTAATGTTGCTCCTCTATGAACTTGAGGCATATCGCTTGCGTACTGCTAGAACCCGATCTTTGTCTTGAATACGAAGATCCTTCTTGAGAGAGCCAGAGCTATGACCGATCAGTCCAAACCATGAGACAAGGAAGTGAAGATCTTCAGTGCCAAGAGGTATTGCCACAAAAGTTTTTACTTTGGTCAATACTCTTGCTTGTCGCATTTGGCTGGATTTTCTGGGATTTTCTACAACGGCAATTCTGGTTTGCTATTGAACGGCAAGCGGATTGGGGGCATACCCTCATCATTCCTTTTATCGCAGGTTACTTCGTCTGGTCTTGTAAAGATAAAATCCTCAAACATCCTTTCGAACGAGCTTGGATTGGCTTGTTACCTGTTCTACTTGGATTAGGTTGGTACATGCTTTGTGCGTTGGGTCCATCTTCGATGCGACATCATAATCTTATGGGTTTGGGCGTTGCTACAACATTTGGCGGCTTAGTACTCTTCCTATTCGGATGGAGATCAATGCGGTATCTCTGGTTCCCCTTGTTGTATTTGTTTGTGTTTGCCCAAACCATTTCAGATCGATTCATGGAAGTCGTGACGTTCGAACTTCAAGACATAGCATCTGTGGGATCTTACTACGGTCTCTCCTTTCTTGGTCTTGATGTTACAAAAGCGGGGAACACGCTGGAAATACTTTACGATGGAGTTTCGCATCCACTGAATATTGCAGAAGCATGTTCTGGGATGCGTATGTTGATGGCGTTTTTTGCGCTTGGTGTTGCGATGGCGTATACAAGCCTGAAATACACTTGGCAAAAAATCATCTTAGTTTTACTCGCAATTCCTACAGCAGTGTTTGTGAATATATTGCGGGTGATGACTTTGGGTTTATTGAGCATTGCAGATAGCGGATTCGCAGCAGGAGATTTTCATACATTTGTTGGGACTCTTTGGCTGATACCAGCATTCCTTATCTATCTAGGAATAGTGTGGATACTTAGGAATTTAGTCATCGAAGAGGGTGAAGAGTATGAAGAAGAACCAGTGAAACAACCTATTCGCTTCACGGGTTCTGCTCTATCTGGATTTATCATCGCAGTGGTCATATTAGCGAGCACGGCAGTCGCATTTCAATTCGGAGTCCATTCTTTAAATGTGTATTTACATAAGGAAGCAGTGTATCCAGAAAAGAACTTTTCTCTATTACCAAGCAAGATTAATGGGTGGCAACGTGTCGGGGAAGATATCCGATTTGATGCTGCTGGCGTTGAAGCTCTAGGAACTGATTTATACGTAAGCCGCACGTATCTCAGTGAGAACAAATCCATTCCTCCAGTGCAGTTACATATTGCCTATTACACGGGCCAAGTCGATGCAGTACCTCACGTGCCTGATCGCTGCATGGTTGCTGGTGGATATGTTCCTCTTACTGCAGAACCACTTACGCTTTCGCTAAACATCGATAAAACAGCATGGCTAGAGGATGATGTTGAAACTTTAGATGGCGTGTCGTACCAAGTCGTGCATCTAGAAGATGAACCTATACGAATGCCATTTGGCGATTTTGAGTTGAGGACTACGGAGTTTAGTCACCCACAAATAGGAACAGACCACGTCTTCGCAGGTTACTTCTTTGTCGCAAACGGCAAAACAACAGCATATCCCGAAAAGATTCGACTGCTTGCATTCGATCGCTCTTCCCAATATGCCTACTATTGCAAGATTCAGTTTACGATACGCGGAAACCGCGACTTTAGCACAGACCAATTTGTTGATATCGTTTCTGAGTTTACGTCAGAAATGCTCCCAGAAATCATGGATTGCCTTCCGGACTGGGCTGAAATCAACTCAACAGATACACACAAACTTCTTCAACAAAATCAGGATTCATAAAAACGATGGTTAAGAAAAAAAAATCAAATCGCATGTCCAAAAAAATGCAAAAGCGGAAGGTGGCAAGAACGAACACTAAATTGCTAACGCTTGTCATTGCAATCGGAGGCGTTATTATTCTTGGTCTTGGTGGGTTATGGTATTTTGTAGAGTATCGGGGACCGGCGAGAAACGTAAAATCGGGAGACGCGTACTTCGCTGAAGGTTCGTTTAAGAATGCTCGCAAACAGTATGGCAGAGCGGTGACAAAAGAACCGACTAATCTTGTCTATCTCGACAAACTTCAAAAAGCAATTTTAGCAATGACTCCAGTGACACCCGCAGAAGCAAGAGCTGCGTACGATGAATATATTCGTACACTGATTCATTCTTCTCGTTATAACCCACTCAGTATAGACGCTCATCTAATTGTCGCTGATGAAATGTATATGTCCGCATTTATGACAGGACTTGATGAGAACTGGCGCAGGCTCTATTCAGTATCTGAGAATGGGCTAAATAGTATTGCGGTCGATGACCCCAGACGTTCTGAATTGCTCTTGTATCGAGGTCTAGCATCTTTACGATTGGAAGATGCTTCAATGACAGATACGTATGATGATGATGGGAATGTACGATTTCCCGGCGAGGATGATTTTGAAACAGTATTAGAGAAAGACCCTGGAAACCCGATGGCATGGGCAGCACTTCTGCATGGAAGGATGGCGGTTTACTATCGCTTGAACGATGAGGGTAAGACGAAACAAGCTGAACGCAATTTTGTGTTTGCAAACGAGACAATGGACCGAGCAATCAATGTCGCAGGAGAACGCTTTGAAGTATCAGCGGTTGTGTTGCGCGAGTTGTTACTTCAGCGCACGACCCTCCTTCAAAAATTAGTTGCGAATCCAAATGATGTACCTCAAGAAGAGCTTGACGCAGTAAATGAAAAAATTGTTGAAGCAAGAGATGTGCTCGCCACTGCGTATGATCCGGTCTTGCATTTTGCAAGGGCGGGTGAAATTGCATCGCTATTGAATTCTACGAATGCTGATGGAAAAGAAGTTGCTGCTTCTGTTTTGCAATCTACAGTTGAGGAGCATCCGGATGATTTTGGCAGAAAATACATGCTCGCAGGTCTCTTGCTGGAACTAGATAGGGTAGATGAAGCAATCACGATTTCTGAAGAGGTATTGAAGGCAGAAAACCAGACGGTTGGGCTTCACGCAATAGAACTCTTCTCAATTCGACCCTTGTTCGCTCAATTGCTCGTTCGAATTTATGTGGACAAATCAAAAGAAGCCGAAGATGAAACGAAGCAAGTAGCGTTTATTGACGTGGCTAAAGTGTATAGAACAGAATTGTATGATTTGATGTCTAGCAAAGATGACCATCAATTTGTCCTTTACGTAGATGGGATTATTGCATTAGCAGAGAAAAAGTATGCTCAAGCAGCACAGAAACTACAAGAGACTATTCAACGAAATCCGAATGTTGAAGCTCGTGTATATCGACAAGCCGCGTTCGCACTATCGCAGAGTAACGCGAGGGGGTTAGCACTCGAGTTCTTACGTGTAGCAATTAAAAAAGAACCAAGCAATCTTGGAAACTATCTCGCGAAAGCACAGTTAGAGATTGAACTTTCGGAGATTGATGATGCAATTCGAACCCTTGCCGTTCTTCCAGAACAAACGAGACAACGTGAAGATGTTCAAGAGTTACTGAACATTATCGCTTTGCACCAATCAAGTACAGAAACTACAGCATTTTCGGATGAGATACTTCGATACATCGCTTTATCAGAGCAACTTACGAAGAAAAAGGAATATGACGAAGCTGAAGCAGCACTTAAAGAAGCGATGGAGTTAGCAGCAGAACCCGACTGGAGGTTGTTTGTTGCACATTCAAACCTCTATTACAACATGGGCAACCAAGAAGAAGCGGTTGTTTGGATCAAGAAAGCAATCGAGATTGCACCGAACCCCGATTCGCTCATGCCGAAACTACATTTGTTAGAGACAGATAATCGAGTGGAAGCCCTCATCGCACTTGTTGAATCTCAAGAAGAATCCGACGTATACAAAGCAGAAGAATTAGCAGTTTCGCTCTACGAGTTGGCGGTGAACTCACTGAATGACACAGCGCGATTTTTAAGATTAGGCGATACGGCTGAAGCGGAGTCATCGAAAGAAACATCAGAGCTTGCATTTATAGAAAGTGAGAGATATCAGGCTCTTGCAGAATCTTTAGGTGCCGATTTAAGCAGGATTATAGGATTAAGGATCAATGATGCCATCGAACGTAAGGAGTTTACAACTGCAAACACACACATTGAATCACTTATCGAAAGTGGTGCGACAGAAGATACTGTTGCTGCAGCTCGAATCTCGTTACATGTCGCACAAGCAATTGAAGCTCGTCAAATAGGGAAGCTTGAATTAGTAGAATCTAATCTGAACAAAGCCCTGACTCTCGCGGAAAAAAGGACCGAAGAAAACTCGATTTCAGATGTATCTTGGCGACAACTTGGACTCGTCCTGACTGAAATGAAACAACTAGAAGAGGCTATCAATGCGTATGCTGAAGCGTATCGAATATCTCCTAGGAACAAAGAGAACATCAGAGCATATGTTGCAGTCCTCATGTACAAGCCGGATGAATCGCAGAGGTTACTGCGAGTTCTTCGCCAAGCCAATACACAGTACCCAAATGATTCTCAGTTTCGATCTGGCTGGCTAGCAGCAGAAAAATCGTTTGGTGATTTGTGGAAAGTCCTTGTGTTTCGAATGAATCATGCAGTGTTCATGCCAGGCGATAGAGTGAACAAATTAGAACTTGCGTCTCTGTTTACGAACACTGAGCCAAGACGAGATTTGTTACGAGATTTAGAGGGGAAAGAGTACTACACAGCGAGAGTCTGGGAACAAATGTCTCCACAGAATCAGGAAACAGTTCTTGGTGATGCAAGAAAAAGTTGGGACAGGGATATCGAGAACACTTTAGAAGAACTCAGTACGACACCTGATGCAAACGAAAGAGTAGCGAAGCTTCATGCTTCTGTACATCGTGACAACGGCCAAATGGACAGGGCATCTGAAATTTGGGACAAGTACATTTCAAGTGTCGAAGAGACGGATGGGTATATCACGGGTGTTATTGCAGCAGCGGATTTCCTGCAACAGTCAGGTCGAGCGATCCAAGCAGTGCAAGTTTTAGAGAATGCTCAAAGCGCTCAAAGCGAACTCTACGAAATCGATGGGGTCCTTGGGTCTTTGTACTATGTTCTTGGTCGTTACGAAGAAGCTGCGAGCATGCTTAAACTTCCAGTACAGGCAACCAAGAATAACGTGTTGCATTCCAGAATGATTGAATCGTTGGCATTGTCGGGTCAATTCAACGAAGCTGAAGAAGCAATTGGCACCTTTAGGACAACAAACACTGCGTATGCAAAAGCGATGTTGCGTGCACTCATTAGCCGTATAAAGAGCGAGCAACTTCTTGCTCAGGGCGACCTTGCAAATGGAACCGCTGAACTGGAAAAGTATAGGAATGCTCTCAGACAAGCAATAATGGCAGACTTCATGAGCCAGACGGCATACATGCAGTTATGCAGAAGTCTATTGAATGAATATCGACTTACGCAAAATAAGGCACTATTAGAAGAAGCGTTGGGCGTTGTCGATGAAGCACGTGCAGCAGGAAATCAATCAGAGCAATTTGAGATTGTACGAGCAGATGTCTTGCAAGCAGATGGTCAACTCAATAGATCAATTGACCTTTTGTCACGCCATTTAGCAGAAAAACCCACTGCTTCGCTTGTACGCCAACGTCTTATCGAAGCGTATCTCGATTCAGACAACATCGATCGAGCACTCGCGGCTGCAAATGCAGGTGTTGAATTAGACCCCTCAAGTCCAGTCTGGCATCAACGTCTAGGTGATTTACACATTAGAGCGAATAACGATGTTGGTAAAGGAGTTCAATCCTATCTTGCAGCAATGCAAAGAGATCCAAATGTCCAGTTGCTCTTTCGAATCGATGAAGTTACACGTACAACCCAATCATTACCGAATCAAGAACTTCTTGAAATGGCGCGAGGTCCAATTGCGAAAATGCACCCCGTAGTACGAGCGATTGAAGCAAAAGCACTCCAAAATTTGGGTAGGAACAGAGACGCATTAATCGCAATGAAGAATTCATGGAACATGTTTCAACATGCTATTTCTAAGAGTTGGATATCTCCTCAGTCGATGTCTGCGTGGTACCTTGATATGCAGACGTTGTTTATGGATAATCCCGAAGCAGGGGAAAAATTTATACGGGAACTGGTTGGTGATGAACTATCGCAAGTTGAGACAGCAGGACTTGCTGGTTATTACAGAGCATTTGGGAATGAACATGTAGATCATGCAATTGAACTGATTAATGCAGGGTTGCAATCAGAAGATGGTGATCAGGATTCACTATCTCAACTCTTGATGATGCGAGGTGGATTCCTTGTCGAGGAAGGGAGGTTTGATGAAAGTGAAGAGACGTTCAAGCGTCTTGCCGATGAAACGCAATCGCCGCTCGTAAAAAATAATCTAGCGTATGTCATCGGGGTATATCAAAATCGACCCGCAGAAGCACTCGAAATCGCAAAAGAGGCTGCCACAGAAGCACCGAGGGAGCCCTCAATTGTGGACACCGTTGCTATGTTGTATTGCCGATTGGGTCAGTATGAACAAGCCGCAAAGGCTTTTGATTTTCTTTTGCAATTGGATCCAACGAACACAAGGGCAATGGCTAAACTTTCCCTCTTATATGCTGATGAGTTTAGTGATCCGGAACGAGGCCTCTATTATGCAGAACGAGGTCGAAGTCAAAACCCTCGATCTGCTGAAGTCCTAGATGCAATTGGATGGAGTTATTATCGGATGGGTAAAAATGAACAGGCGGAAGAATCGATCCGAAGATCGTTGCGCCAGGGGGACACGATGGAAGCGTATCTCCATTTAGCACAGATAGTTACAGATGATGAGAAGTATGAAGAAGCGCTCGGGCACCTTCGAATGGCGGAAGAACTTGCAGAAGATACCTATTCAATGGAGAGAATTCAGTCTCTGAAAGACGATATTCGCAAGAAGAAAAGGGATTCGTAACACATCCAATCGCAAATGAACATCACCTAAAGAAACAGTTTAAACCATGCCAGCACCGAATAGTATAGGAACACCAAATAGACCAATGCCAAAAGGCAGGGCGATAGATCCAATTCGCGTATTGCGACGGTATTGGAAGGGGATCCCCGTATGGGGAATCGTGGGGGCAATATTGGGTACAGGTGCATTCTTTTTATTCTCACGTATCTACCCTCTGTATACAGGGGAGATTATGTTTGAGGTACGCCCGGGTTTGGGCGAGGCAACTGAAATTGGTACAACCGATGCAATCAATGACAAGATGATTGAACGTGTTTCTGCAACACAAATTTACCTTATCAAAGAACGATCAATTTTAACGGAAGCGATCAAAGATCGAACGATGACCCAAACCAACTGGATTCAAAAATTTATTGATCCAATGACGGGCGTTCTTTTAGTCGATGATGCTGTTGACGAGTTAAAAGAACAGTTAAAAACGCCAATTCAGCGTGGCACAAATCTTTTTGGAATTCGTTGGTCGGGCCATTTTCCAGCAGATGTACCTATTGTTCTTGGCGCAGTTGCGAACTCATACATTCAACGCACGAAAGAACTTGATGACGAGGGATTCCGAAACAACGCAAAGCTGTTTGAAGATGAAGGTCGTCATATTAAGTTTATGTTGCAAGATTTAAATGACGACTTGCAGGCATTCATTCAAGCGAAGGGTATTACGACGCTTGATGACACTCGGTTTTCAAGCACGATGTTCGAAATCCAAAAGCTGACGGAAAACATGACGACAACGAAACAATCCTTAACGTCACTGAACCAACAGTATCTGCAAATTGCAGCAAAACTTGATGGAACTATGGAGGCGACCATGGAGGATAGATTGGAAGCAGAACGCGATCCAATCATTATGCGGCAAGAACAAATCCTAGAACAACTCGAAGCAAGTTTACGAGCATTTAGAGAGCGGTTAGATACCTCTCACCCTCAAATCAAAGATGCAGAGATTACTGTAAAAGCAACTAGAGACCAAATTGAATCCAAAATTGAAGTAATTATTCGTCGTAACTTAAACGCAGAGTTAAGAGAGCTTGTTTCCGTAAGAGAACAACTGCTCGTTTCATTGGAACGAACTGAACAGGACATTTCGACGAAAGATGCTGCTCTACGAGATTTGGCAGCAAATCAATCTGTGTATGAACATATGGAATCAACAAGGAAGCAACTTGAGATGCAACGGGATGAGAATCAACGTCTCATCTCTAGTTTGCGACTCATGCAACTTCGTGCGGATGCAAGCCGAATTAGGCAAGCAACACCTCCTTTGGAACCTCGAGAAAAGTCATTTCCAAAAATTGAAATGATGGTGCCTGCAGGCATCTTTTTAGGTGTTGCGACATTTATTGGAATTGTCTTCCTGCGAGAGATTACGGATCAGAAAATTCGTAGCGCAAGTGATGTCTTTATCATTCCAGGTGCGAAGGTCGCTGGAGTTTTACCTGATGTACACGAAGATCCATCAGGAATCGAAGAGCCCGAATTGGCGGTCATACATAGTAATGATGGTGTATTTGCCGAATCGTGTAGACAAGCATGGGCAAGTGTGAGTCGAACGTTACAACAATCCGCACATCAGACGGTCATGGTCTTATCAGCGGCACCCGAAGCAGGTTCAACGACAATCATAGGTAATTTTGCTGCATCAGCAGTGATATCTGGCTTACGGGTGGTTGTCATAGATTGCAACTTTAGAAGACCGAATCTAGCTTCCATGTTTGAATCGGACGATGCTACACCTGGTGTTGCAGATATGCTCGCTGGTTCAGCCGAGCTATCGAATGTCGTCCAACAAACAGATTCTGGTGTTGATGTTATCTCTGCAGGAACACCTGCTAATAGACTTTTCCAGCGGCTCGGAAGCGAACGTATGAAGAGTATTTTTGCACAACTGCGTGACTCTTACGATTTAGTGCTGATCGACGCTCCGCCATCAATCGTTGCTGGTGATGCTGTACTCCTAGCAAACCTCGTAGATGCCATCATGCTCGTTGTGCATAGTGATCGAGATGACCGAGGTCTAGTTGCTCGCGTATTGCGAGAGATTGGAGAGTCACGAGCAGAGATTTTGGGTGTCATGTTGAACGTTGCAAGAGGAACTGTTGGCGGCTACTTCCGAAAGAATTATCTTGCAATGATCTCTTACTCAGATCAAGAGGATGAAGAATAACATTGCATGCTTACTCCTGATGTAACTACGCCAATCATTCCGGTGGAATGGTATACGCTGTTACTTCATTACTCACCAGTGATTATTGTTTCATTTGTCGTGGCAGTAATTGCAACCCCCATAATGAGGATTGTTGCTCGAAAAACCAACATTGTGGATCGTCCAGACGAAGCAAGGAAGATGCATGCAAAGCCAATTGCATATCTGGGAGGCGTAGCAATATTCTTCGCTGTACTCGCAGGAATATTAGTAAGCTATTTCTTTGTACGATCTCCAGCCATTTTTCAACCATTTCCAATCGTCATTATTATTGGGATGGTCGCAATTGGCGTCACAGGATTAGCAGATGATGTGTTTGAATATTGGGATCCATGGTGGAAAGTTGCAGGCCAACTCGTTGCAGCTGCTGCGATGGCACAGCAAGGGGTTGGTACAAGAGTCGCCGAAGGATTTATGAGAGGCATCGGGATTTCGAAAGACGTTTGTAACTACGAACTTGTTGAGGCAGGTATGTTTTTGCCCGATCCAATCACCTTAACGTACATTACTGGTGTCATCATTATTGTTGTGTTCGTGTTAGGTGCATGCAACGCCGCGAACCTCCTAGATGGTTTAGATGGTTTATTGTCTGGAACAGTTGCAATTACCTGCATCGGTTTGATTGCAATCAGCACAATTATTGCGTTAACAATGACTGAACAAAACTTGATTGATATTCGTGACCACTTATCTCAAAATATGTTCCTCAACAATCGTGGCAACGGCATTACGCTCATTGGAACGAACATTGTGCTTGGGTTATCAGTTCTTGGAGCTGTTCTCGGATTCCTCATCTATAACTTTAACCCAGCATCAATTTTTCTTGGTGATGCAGGAAGTCTACTTCTAGGGTATCTATGCATCGTCATGGTGCTATTGCTTGGGGAACAGGGTGAAACTTTTATTGTTGTTGCAGGCACGATCGTTTTTGCATTGCCCATCTTAGATACCCTTCTCGCCATTATTCGTAGAAAGTTAGCCGGTAAGGCGATGTCGGATGCTGATTCAAACCACATCCATCACATTATTAAACGCAAGTTTCTAAGTGTTAAGAAAACGGTTCTTATTCTATATGGCTTGTCATCGATCTTTTGTGCTTTAGGTGTAGCGCTTGTCTGGGCTCACATCTCGGGTAGTATTAGAGCTTGGGTGATATACGTCGTAGCAATTCTCCTTTTCGGTGGTATCAGTCTGTTTGCTCTTCGAGCTGCGAGGCGGTACGAACAACAGTGTCACTGAACAAGACAAGAATTCTTTTTGTATGTATGGGAAACATCTGCAGAAGTCCAGCGGCGGAATGTTTTTTTCGCACAGCAGCAGAAGAGGCGGGGGTTAGCGATCAATTCCATATCGAATCCGCTGGGACGGGGGGATGGCATATAGGGCACGAGCCCGATTCACGGATGCGAGCCGCAGCAAAGAAAAAATCGCTGCAGATTAGTGGCGCAGCAAGACAAATCACAAGATCGGATATCTCCTCATTTGATTGGATTTTTTGCATGGACTATGACAATTTTGAAGGGGTACGATCATTAGGTGGTGACCAAGAACACGTCCATCTTTTACTCCCTTTTGTTGGTAACCAAGATGTAGAGGAAGTTCCAGACCCTTACTATGGTGGAAAGGATGGGTTTGATCAGGTTGTAGACCTCATCAACCAAAGCGCACGCCAACTTGTTGACATCTTAAGCGAATGAAATGTTAAAATACGGGGATGGCAAATCAAACTGCACATGAGCCACAAAGTAACGAAGTGCCTATAGATTCTTCTTCGATTGTTCTTATTGCAGACACCTTCCAATCAACAGGAATTCGCAGATTAGAGGAAATCGGTTGTCGAGTAGAATCTGATGCTTCACTTCAAGGCGAAATCCTAGAATGTGCAATTCGTGAAATCCAACCAGACATCCTCGTTGTTCGATCAACCAAAGTGACGAAGGAGATGATGGATGCTTCAAAGAAGCTCTGCATTATTATTCGTGCAGGTGCTGGTTATGACACAATTGATACCAAAGCAGCTTCAAGCAGAGGGATATCTGTAGCAAATTGCCCTGGGAAAAACTCAATTGCAGTTGCAGAACTTGCCTGGGGACTCATCTTGGCATGTGATCGAAGAATTCCGGATCAAGTTATCGATTTAAGAGCGAACCGATGGAACAAAAAAGAGTTTTCGAATTCGTCTGGTCTGTACGGAAGAACGATTGGAGTTGTAGGTCTGGGGGGAATTGGCAGTGAAGTTGTGAAGAGGGCAAAATCTTTTGGGATGCATGTCGTTGCTTGGTCAAGAAGCTTGACCACGGTGCAAGCGAAGGAAATGGACATTGAAATGTGCAGTGATTTACATGAACTCGCCTCAAAATCAGATGTGGTTTCTGTTCACGTTGCGTCGACTCCTGATACGAAGCATCTTATTGACAAAGACTTTTTGTCGAATATGAAAGAGACAGCAATCTTTGTCAATACAAGCAGGGGAGCAGTGGTTGATGAGAGTGCACTTGTTAACGCTGTAGATTCAAAACATTTACGTGTCGGGTTAGATGTCTTCGAACATGAACCAAGTGCTGGTGATCAGCAGTTCAACTCAGAAGTGACAACAATGAAGCATGTGTACGGCACCCACCATGTTGGGGCATCAACAACTCAAGCCCAAGAGGCAATTGCATCCGAGGCTGTTCGAATCATCGAGTCATATGTGCAAGATGGAGTTGTATTACATTGTGTAAACCGTGCCTCAGATACTTCGGCAACAGCCCTATTGTCTATTCGTCACAAAAACCTTCCAGGCGTACTTGCAAATGTGTTTGATGAACTCAGTGTCGCAGGCATTAATGTTGAAGAGATGGAGAACATCCTTTACAAAGGTGAAGAAGCTGCATGCGCAAGGATTCAGTTGGGTACAGTGCCTTCAGCCAAGCTTATGGCTACTATTTCGGAAGGTGAAAATATTATTTCCGCAATGCTCACAACAAAGGAATGAGAGATAGATGAACACGATGACAGACCGAATACTTAACTTTTCTGCAGGACCTGCGACGTTACCAGAACCAGTGTTAAAAGAGGCACAACATGATCTTTGGAATGTCGCTGATAGTGGGATCGGCATTTGTGAACACAGTCACCGAGGTCCAGTGTTTGATCAGGTGATACATGAAGCAATATCAAACTGCAGGAAAGTTGGAAACATACCAGAGGAGTTCGATATACTTTTTCTTCAGGGTGGTGCAACGATGCAATTCGCGATGATTCCGATGAACTTCTTGCCAGAGGGACGAATTGCAAATTACCTTGACACGGGTGTCTGGGCTACAAAGGCTGTGAAAGAAGCGAAGAAAATTGGGAATGTTCATGTAGCATACGATGGTTTTGCAACTAACTTCGACCGCTGCCCAACAGATGAAGAGTTAGATTTGACAGAAAATGCTACATATCTGCACTACTGTTCAAACAATACAATTTATGGAACACGATTCAACAACGTTCCTAAAGCAGATTCTCCAGTAATCTGTGACATGAGTTCAGACATGTTCTCACGACCAATTGATTGGGCTGCTCTTGACATGGTCTATGCTGGAGCTCAAAAGAACTTAGGTCCATCTGGGACAGTGCTCGTTGTTGTTCGTAAAACTATGTTAGAACAATGTAGCGACAAGTTGCCTCTATTATTGAATTACAAGGCAATTGCTGATAAAAATTCAATGTTAAACACCCCGCCAACATTTGGCATTTATCTAATGGGTAAAGTATTCGAGTGGATTTTAAATGAAGGTGGGCTTCAAGAAATCCAATCACGTAATGAACGAAAAGCAGGGATGATTTACCACGCGCTCGATTCGAATGCAGATTTTTACACGACATTTTCACAAGAATCGAGTCGTTCGAAAATGAACATTTCCTTCAAAACAAAGTCGCTAGAACTGGACGCTTTGTTTTTAGAAGAGTCTGCAGCACAGGGTATGTCAGGGTTGAAGGGGCACCGCAACTTAGGTGGACTTAGAGCGTCTGTATACAACGCTTTCCCTGAAGAGGGGTGCGCGAGGTTCGCAGAATTTCTTGAGTCCTTTGCGGACACACATCAGTGAAGTTCGTGAACGAATAACCCACTACGTAGTTTGGGCTCAAACCAGGTCGACTTGGGTGGCATAATTAACCCCGCATCAGCAACATTTAGAAGTTGCTCGATGGTCGTTGGATACATCGAGAATGCAATTGCACAATCCCCACTATCAACCCTACGTTCAAGTTCGTCTGTTCCGCGGATACCCCCTACAAAATCGATTCGAGTATCACTTCGTGGGTCGCCAATGCCTAAGATTGGCCCTAGGACTCGCTGTTGTAACAAATCGACATCAAGAGATGCGATGGGGTCATCTGATTCAATGTCTGAAAATGTGAGTCGATACCACCCGTGGTCTTTGCCTAGATAGATGCAGCAAGAACCGGAGGCAGGCGGGTGTGGTGAATCTGTTTTTTCACACGTACCCACTTCACTACAAACTGAAAGTATCTCCTCAGGTGTTTGTTGCTGAAGATCAAACACAACTCTGTTGTACGGAAGAATCTCTAATTGGGATGCGGGAAACAATACGACGAGGAACCAGTTGTATTCTTCAGTTCCATCGTGATTCGGGTTTGCATCACCGAGTTCAATTGCTGCGCGTGCTGCGCTTTCGCTTCGGTGGTGGCCATCAGCAATATATGCGATGTCAATATCTTGGCATGCCTTGAGGAGTTCTGATTCTTGTTCTACTCGCCAGCCAGTATGCGTAACTCCGTCTTCTGCAACAAAGTGAAACATGGGACGCTTCACCATTTCATCATCAACGATGGAATCGACATGTGGTTGATCACGGTAGGTCAAAAAAACAGGACCGGAATTCGCATTGATTCCTAAAACATGATTCGTTCTGTCATCTTCCTTTACTTTTCTTGTTTTCTCATGTTTCCGAATGTTATTTTTTTTGTAATCATCCACATGGCAACATGCGACGAGCCCTACTTGGTGATGGTCGCCTATGCACTGTCTATATAAGTAGAGGGAGGGTTTCTTATCTTTAATGAGAGCCCCAGAGGTACGTAGTGCTTGAAAATTTTCATTTGCTTTCGCATACACACAAGAGTCGTACGGCGAGATCTCATCTGGAAACTCAATCTCAGACCGGATAACACGCATAAAACTATCTTCATTGCCCTCGGCAATGGCTTTCGCTTCGTCTCTATTGATGACATCGTAGGGTAGAGTTGCGACTTTTGAAGCATCGCTTGCTGGAGGGTGAATCGCTAAAAAAGGACGAATGTGAAGGGGAGTTGTCATATGTGGAGTGTACTCAATGGGAAGTTAGGAAAGGAAGTCCGGTTAGGAGTGCTTATCAACTTTGTGCTGTTTTATTTAACTTTACTTGTTGATGGTATGACCCGAATAGGGTGTAGCGATGAGCAACTGCCATCAGGAAGAGTATGGCACTGCAATTCGCAACCCCGCAACTAGGATGGATGCGGAACCCGAGGTTCAAGATCGCCGTGATCTTGTTCAAGTCACCTTAACCTGACGGCTGCCATTTCTACTGGTTGCCAGTATAGGGAGCAAATGTATGAACAAACGAACATCAACCAACACAAACATAGTCCGACGTGGATTTACACTTATTGAAATCCTGATCGTCGTCGTAATCTTGGGTATTTTGGCAGCAATAGTGGTGCCACAATTCACCAATGCAGCTGATCAAGCGAACGATGCTGCAGTCAGAAGCCAGCTTCAAACACTTCGAGGTCAAATCGAACTTTATTATGCACAAAATGGATCTTATCCTGACCTTCTCACAGATTGGAGTGAAATGATTGATGGCGATTACCTTATGGCTGCACCTGTCAATTCACTCACAAATTCATCATCATGCGCTGCAGCTCCTGCGGCTGGTGTTGGCTGGGTTTGGGCTCAAAAATCAGGTCCTAGTACAGCAATGGTACTGACAGGAGTCGCTGCAGACGGTACCGCATTCTCTGAATAACACTCCCTGCCACCTCGGGCAGCAAACTTGCGGCGGAACAGTTGATGGAGGTCATCTGTTCCGCCGTTTTTTCTGTATCGGTTTCAAAGGGATTGATTTCAATTCATGTACGAGTGGTTCAATGCAGCGTGGTCCGATAAGTCAAAAATTCATTAGAGTTGAACAGCAATTGAGAAGTGTGGCTTGTGTTGTAGGTTGAATTGCCCGATTCAGAACTTGGAACAGAAGAGTTAAAACAGCTGTTATGTTAAGAAAAACGTACACAAAACCTAATCTACACCGAGCTGGGTGGACACTAATCGAGATGCTTACAACAGTCGTCATCCTCGGAATTTCTGCATTGATCCTAATCCCTCATGCTTCTTCTGGTGAATCTGCTTCCGGTCAGTCTGTTACACGTATGGCGGTGACAGAAATTTTGGCAGCGCAAATGGATGCGGTCGCAACGCAAGGGTATCGAAGGATTCACTTTTTCACAGATGGGACTGGATGGTGTGTTGAAGAACTTGAAAGTAGCGAGCTTGCAAATGCATTTGATTTTAACAGTGCATCATTTGCTGAAGATGCAATTGAATCTCAAGGTCAAGGGCAACAGTCGATCACGAGGTTTACAGAAGATATTCGCTTTAGGGATATCTCAGTTGCAAGTGCATTGTTTGATGGCGCAAATCCAAATGTGACCTTCGATCCAACCGGTGGTATTCTTGCCACTGACGGCACTCCAAGTACAGGCGGTAGTTTTGAGATTCATAGCGGATCTTTGAGTTGGCAGGTGTTCTTGGCACCCCTTACCGGAAAAGTTACTGTCGTCGAACTCGGAGGCGAACCATAATGCGGTTCTCCTTGAGCAATAGAAAGAAAGGCCTACTTGGTATTGCCTTTCATGATGGAGGTGTCACAGTTGGGCAGTGTAACTGGTCACAAGGTCGATATTCAAACGCAATCGCACATCGAGTAGACAAGAATCCAAGAGAGATGACAAGCTCCGATTGGCGGAATTTTTTAAATGTGTCATCTATCAACGGAAATGAATGTGTTATTGCATTGCCACCATCGATTGCGCACCACCAAGTGTTAAGACTTCCAAACATGTCAGAAAGTGAGATAAAGGAAGCAGCAGCTTGGGAAATGGCAGACCGTCTAGGAATTGATCGTTCTTCATTTGAGATGGATGCATTGCAAATTGGATCGGGTGGTGATGTGTTAGCTATCGCAATTGAACATTCGATTCTTTCAAGCCTTCTTGATCCGATGTATGAAGCGGGCTTGCAGCCAACAAAGATTGAACCACAATGCGTTGCTGTTGCAAGAACGATGAGCATGTTGCATCGAAGGCAAAGCGATCAAGCGACAGTACGTTCAGTACTAGATTTTGGAATGAATGATTCTGCCTTTTTGGTTTTAGCTGGTGATTCTATGATGTTTTACAAACGTCTTGAATATTCTGGAAATGGATTGATTGATTCAATTGCCTCACATACAGGCGTTACTAAAAACCAGGCAGAACGCATGTTGGAAGAGACTCAGTCGATTCAAGAATCGAATGACATTAGTAGAGCAGTTCGAGATGCAACTCGAACAATACATGAAGCAATGGCAACTGATGCGATGAAGTGCATTCGCCACTATGGAGTCACAAATCGTGGTCCGTTGTCCTCGCAACTCATCATTACAGGAAGTGCAAGTTGGAATCTAAACCTTGCAGAAGTGCTACATGCAGCATGTAATCAAACAGTCGTAAAAGACGATTCCGCGGATCACATTCAGTCATTACCTGAGTCAATACGTGCAACGCATGGTTGGCACATCGCACTTGGCGCTAGTCTTGCACAATTTGGCGAAACAAAACAGCGCCGTGATAGTGATTTAAGTGAAAGGGACGCCGCATGAATCTATTGCCCAAACAATATGTAGATAGAAGTAAAAGTAAGGCTCGAAGTAATCGTGTCGCTGTAGTTATCATCGGCACGTTATGTGTAGTTGCCATTTTTGCAACACATTCAAGACTGGCAATGAACTCCTCAGTAGAGAAACT